>DIYS01000091.1 GCA_002429115.1 Saccharicrinis sp. UBA6048
GGATTAATTGGCAACTCCGGACTCATCGCTTCGGACTACGGACTATTTAAGAGTTTTGAGTTCAGGGTTCAGGGTTTTTGTGATGTGGGATAGTTGTCGAGTTGATTAATTGCCAACTTCGGACTTATCGCTTCGGACTATGGACTATTTAAGAGTTTTGGGTTCAAGGTTTAGGGTTAATTGGATACGATCAGATGCCATTTTTATCTAATGATGTCTTATGTGTTTGAGTAATAAATTAACAAAAAATTGCATATCAAAATTTTTAAATTAATTTTATAAGCCCAAAACCAATCCGGAGATTAATTATAATTAAACTATGGAATTAATTAACCTACCCCGCCTACGGAATAAAGAACTACAAACCGTAGGGGAGAATACTTTAAGAATCTGTCATCCTATTCCTGAAGTTAAACCAGCAGTGGATAAAGTTGTTGATGCACTAAATGTGTTTAAAGAAGGAATGCAAAAGGATGTCGCATTGACGATTTCAAAATCAGAATTGGATAAAGTACGCGATAAACTGTTAATAGGATTTACGACTACTGTAAAGGCAGAAACCTACTATCCACACAATGATGGAGTAAGTAAGCTTGTTGCGTCAATTGATAATATTGTTAATAAATACAATGGTATTGCAAGATATCGTTATAATGAAGAGACCGCAGCAATTGATAATATGTTGGATGAGCTGAACCAGGTATTTAAAGATCAGGAAACATTGGAGAATGTTAAACGATGGATACCACTCATTAAGGCGGCTAATATAGATTTTAAAAATGCCGCTGACGAATTTATCGAAGATAGTGCCAAACGTGATAGTACCGAGTCGGCAAGCAATTTAGCACCGCAGCTATCAGAAGATTTACAAAATCTTTATACACTAATGTTTGCACATGCACAAATCGGTACCAACCAAGATATAATTAGTGCTTACCAAAAATTAGAGATACTTATAAATACAGTCAATTAATTTTTTTTTAACCAATTTCCCGGATTGACAACAAAAGCCCGATACAAACGTGTATCAGGCTTTTGTATTTAAAGTGAGATTAAACAGGCCATTAGATTTATTTCACAGACATGCAAACTTGTGCGCCAGAGTGAAATGCCTTATTTCAAGGTTGCAAAAGCTTGCTGCAGCCTGTTTTAGCGAATTACAAGTTTGTAAAAGTTCGCGCCAGAGTGAAATTGCTAATTACAGACTTGCAAAAGGCCGCTGCACACTGCAGCAGCCAATAACAAACTTGCGAAAGCTTACTGCAGCCTGCAGCAGCCAATTGCAATGGTGATATTAGCCGCTGCAGCCTGCGGCAAGCTATTAATCAGTTGTATTGACTGTTTTAAAAGTTGTTTTTGCTATTTTCGAGAGGGGAGGTGTAAGTAGGTTTGTTAATAAGTGATTGTGGGATGGTAAAAGGAGTAGTGACATAGTATCAGTAACAAAAGCTCATATGATTAAAACTAAAATCTTCAGATTAGTAGAGAAAGGTTCTCATGGACAGAGAATGAATAGATTATTCGATTATTTTATAATGTCACTGATTTTCTTGAGTATGATTTCAATTGTTTTGGAGTCAATTCAAACAGTGAATGTTCGTTATTCCAAGGTGTTAAGGGATTTTAACCTTGTGACGATTATTATTTTTTCTATTGAGTATCTGATGAGGTTGTATGTTTCTGATATAACTCATCCCTCTGCAAATCGAGTCAAATCTGCTCTTCGATTTATTTTTTCTACGTACGGACTGATTGATCTATTGGCAATTTTACCATTCTTTTTGCCAATGCTGATTAAAATGGATTTACGATTTTTGAGAGTGTTGAGGTTGACAAGGATTCTGAGGGTATTAAAGGTTAATCGATACAATGATTCTTTAAATTTGATTTGGACTGTGATTAAAGAAAAAAAGTCTGAGCTCGCAGTTACCGGATTCGTAACCATTTTGATTCTTTTATTAGCGTCATTCATAATGTATAATGTTGAAGGAGAAAAACAACCAGATAAGTTTCCAGATATACTAGCTACTTTTTGGTGGGCAATAGCTACTCTGACTACAGTAGGGTATGGCGATGTTTATCCAATTTCAGGGGTGGGTAAAATAATAAGCGGACTAATCGCAGTTTTAGGTATTGGGATAGTTGCACTTCCAACAGGACTGATAAGCGCCGGTTTTATGAATAAGGTTGAGAATAGAAGGGGAACAACTAACAAATCCTGCCCTCACTGTGGAAAGGAGATTGAATAATGAAGAGAATGATCAAATTAGTATTTCATTACATGATGATAGTCCGAGTGGAGAGGGGATTTATTTTGAGGAAGAGTAGTAATATGAACTCTAAGAATTAGGGAATGTAAATTTTTAAAAAATAAGACATAATTGATATGAATATTTTAATAGGTATTGCTCTAATTGGGTTAGGTGTTTTTTCATTTGTAAGAATAATATCTGGTAAAGGAAAGAAGAGTGAACGACTTGTATTTTTTCACCAGTTAGCTGTATTTATTTTTTTATTTGGAAAGCAGAATGCATATAAAGCCTTGGTTATTACAATATCAATTATCGAGATAGTTTTTGGTATTGCATTTCTTCTGGGTAAACTAAATTGGAGTTCCTGATACCTAAGTGAAGATTTTTTAATAGTATTCCCAAGCAGTAACCGAAGAAAACAACCCCTTTCACACCATCATTAACACTATATTAACCTAAATTGGTTTGATGTTAACGTAGTTTTAGCTCGGGAGTGTGTTGATTTGTGTATTACTAATAACCTCAAATGAAACAATATGAAACGTTTTTTACTATTGGTAGTTGCAGCCATATTTGCAATCAATATTACTGTTAGTGCACAGGGTATGCCATCACCAGAACAAATGGCTAAGGCGCAGACCGAAGGCATGAAAAAAGCACTTGGCCTGGACGAAAAGCAGGAAGCTGCTATATACGAAGAGTTTCTTTCGTTTGGTAAAGAAATGCAGGAGCTGATGACAAGCGGTGAAGATCAGGCAACCATGATGACTAAAGTTCAGGAAAAGCAAGAAGAATTAACCGAAGAATTTAAGAAGATACTAACCGAAGAGCAATACAAAAAGCTTGAGGAAGAAATGGCAAAAATGCAGAGAGGGCATTAATGCCTGATTAATCGTCTCATACCTAAAATTAATCCTGATCCCTATGAAGGCCGTTCTTCATAGGGATTTTTTAGTTGATATACTTTGCTTTTTTTGATCATAGGTGTTTTTGACAGTGCGGTGGCCCGTCCCATTGGCGAGCACCTCCGCTGCCACACGCATCCTTTCAAGTGGCTTATCATTTGGAATGCGAGAGGTACGATTGCTATCGTACTCGCGCACCATTGAAAGGTCAAAAGATCACCTCCGTGTCACGAAGAAACATGGTAATTGCATTTACTTAAGTGTATAGCTAATACGTATCGGACTTACAGCCCTCAATTATTGTCTCCCAGCAAACATAGCCCTATTGGGCTATGCTACTATGTAACGTCCTTACAGGACTCAATTTTGTTATCATTATGGCCTGAAAGGTCATTACATAATAGCGCAGGGTGCAACCCTGTGTTATAAAGCAAGTAGTTATTGAGCGCTGAAGGTGCGACACATAATAATTTTCTCTGCTGCTATACTCCGCTGCCACACGCATCCTTTCAAGTGGCTTATCATTTGGAATGCGAGAGGTACGATTGCTATCGTACTCGCGCACCAGCGAAGTATACCACCATGTCACGAAGAACAAAGAGTTCTTTCTTATACATCTTTGAGGCTTCGTGGTAAACATTACGAAATGTAACTCTTAAGAAACTATTGCTGACTTTCGAGATCGCCCCAATTGACTCCTATACCACACTTTTCATAAATTACTTGGAACAGTTTTTGATTAGCGTACCTTTGTAAACTCCCAATGGGAGATGCTAACCAAAAAGCAAAGCTATGAAACACGCAATTTTGTTATTTTTTTTACTAACAGGAATAACCAACCTTTCAATTGCTCAGATAGATCAGGATGATCCTTTTAAAAAGATGGATCAGGAATACAAAGCACGCATGGATCGTATGAACCAGGATTACGAAGCCACTATGAAGCGCATGCAGGAAGAGTACGATGCCCGCCTGAAAAAGATGAACCTGGCTTTTAAGCGCTATCTGAAAAAGGGTTTTACAGAAGTAGAGCAAACAGAAGCTGCTGTTAAACCGGTGGAGGTACCTAAGCCGATTAAACAACCTACTTACAAGCCGGATAAAAATATCCAGGTGAAACCGCAAGATAAACTGGAACCTGTGGCTACACCCGAACCGGTACCTGCACCCGCACCTGTCAAGCCCGATGTGGTGATTGCCGATGCAGCCGCATACTCCATCTCGCCAATTTTTCGTGTGCCCGAAGAGGCCAATCCCTATGCATCAGATATAAACATTGACTTTTTTGGCAGTCCGGCCAATCTGAAGGTGGATAAACGCATGCGCAGCCTAACGCTCTCATCTGTTAAGCCTGCTGCTTTTGCCAATTATTGGGACGATTTCTCAGAACAATATTATCAGCTATACATCGAGTCGTTGGTGAGTTATGCCGAGGATAAAAACCTAAACGACTGGGGGATTTATCAGCTGATTGATAAGACCTCCAAACAACTGCACACTACTGCTAATGGCCGTGTAATGTGGACCTGGGCCATGCTTAATCAGGCTGGTTATCAGGCCAAGATTGGTTACTCCGGCAACTCGGTGTATTTGTTATTGCCGTTTATGCAGGAGGTGTACGAAAAACCGTATTATAGCATAGAAGGGAGTAATTTTTACCTGATGAACGGCAAAAAAGGCATTCGTAATATGATGACCTATAAGCAGAATTTTGATGGAGCCACCAAGAAAGTAGATTTGCATTTGCCATTTGCATTGAATTTTACCGATCCGGCCAATACAGTTGTTCGAAAAACCACCTTACCAAACGAGACGGAAGCTTTAAAGCTGACGATGGATAAAACGGTGATGGCTTTTCTGGCCAGCTATCCACAAACGGTGAATACGGTTTACCTGAATGCAGCTATGTCTGTTTCTATTAAAGAGGACTTGTACGAATACCTGACACCACGCCTGGCAGGAAAAAGCGAAACGCAGGCAGTTAGCTATTTGCTGAACTACCTTCATAACTCGTTTGAATACAAAACCGACCGCGATCAGTTCAACAAGGAAAAGATGTTCTTCCCGGATGAGATCTTTTACTATCCATATTCCGATTGTGAAGACCGCGTTGTGTTATTCACACGATTGGTAAATGAGGTGCTGGGACTCGATGCAATCGCCTTGACGTATTTTAGCCATATGGCTGCGGCCGTATCTTTTGCCGAGCCTGTTGAAGGCTATTCGATCCTTGTTGATGGCCGACGCTACACAATAACCGATCCTACCTATATCAATGCGCCAATCGGGTCGGTTATGCCGGAGTACGAAGGTTATACGCCGCTAGCCATTAAAATTAACAACGACAGTCGCTTGAATAATATCTGGCAGATGATTGCGCGTTCTGTTGAGGAAGGTAACGAAGGCCGTATTTTCATTGGTGATCGTACCGTTGCCGAAAATGGGAAGTATATGCTGTCGGGCTGGTTTCTGGATGAAGTAACTGTTGGTAACAGGGATTACGCAGCCTATGGTGGCACACGCGACCTGTGGTTTGCTACCTTTGACCAGGGCGGCAATTTAGAGTGGTTCCTGCCGGTAAACTGTACCAATAATGGCTTTACCCAAGCCTTTAATGTGGGTAAGAAAGGCAATGTATATGCGCTGATTAATTATACAGGTACAGTGAATGTCAATCGCCAGCGAATAGCACAAAGTGAAAATCCGGCCCATTTAATATTGGGTGTTTCAAATACAGCTCGTCCTATATTAAATGAGAATATTACGTTTGAAGCGCCAGAGGGTAAAAAGCTGGCCTTCTATGGTAAATATACTGCCGACGGAACAAAGCTTGATCTGGTCTCATTTCCTACCGATAAAATAAATTTTGAGCCTAAGATTACGGTTGATACAAAAAATGAAGTGGTTGTGCGTGGCGTGGTTGGTGAGATTGAAGGACTAACCAAAGATGTGCCAATCACCTTGTCGAGTGCTTCCTTTAGTGCCGAAGATCAGATTGAATCGTATATGAATGTGTACAATCAACAGAATATGAATAAGCACATGGTGGCATTGTTTTCCACGCTTAAATTATTGTCGCAGAATGGCGGCCGTATCTCAGGGATTACTGTTCGCAACCTGATGAATAAAAACAATCCCGATTTTTACAAGCACAATCCTGATGTGTACAAAAGTTTGCTCAGCATGCAATTTGTTATTAACGATGGAGGCGTTGTGAAAATTGAAACTTATAAAGGCAATACTGTATCGCTGTTCTCCATGAAAGTTAAAAATAATAGCAACCTCCAGATCATAAATCCTGACGATGATACTTATGTCATCAAGTGTTTAAATGGTGTGGAAGTAGGAAAAGCCATTTTTTGGTACAATCTTAACTCAATAACATTGGCCGAAAGCGGCGATATGACTTTCGACTATGACACTGATCATACCAGGAAAACAGTTAGTATTGATGAGTTGATCAACTAATAATCTCATTATAGAGTATAAGAAAAGGCGGCCAGATGGTCGCCTTTGTTGTTTAAGCAGAGTATTACTTAATCAGTGGATTCATTAACCCAAAAACCAGTAGAAAGTTTAATTGAATATCTTTTCTTATTCATTATGAAAGACGGGGCGTTATGAATTTGGTTGCGTCATTATCCTATAAAAACTAAAGTTAATGACAATGAATAGTGAAAAAAACATAGAGACTCAAAGGCACAGAGGGAATTATAAATTCTGTGTCTCAGCGACTCCGTGTTGTATCTTTAACCAATTGTTCGAATTATTTTCTTACCGATTGTAATTGATAAATGTAACAATAGCCTCTGTCAGCTCAGCTTTCAGAGGTAACTTACCATTGTTGTAGGTCGCCATATTTAAGTTAGTATCAGCGGGTGCCTCTTTCATTATATGATTCATTTGGTCGATGAGGAGAAATTCTGATTTCTGGGCGGCCTCATGCAGAAGCATCGCATTATGGGTGCTTACCTGAATGTCAGTACTGCCATTGATAATGAGGGTTGGAATCGTCAATTTAGCAATCTCCGTACAAGGATCATACTTCATCCAGGACATTAAAAACGGTTGTATTTGAGGATTGAATACGCTCATTAAAAAAGGATTTACCTGGTCAACAGTCTCACCGGTTTTTAGCGTATCAATAATTCGCGCCGATTCATGATATAGTTCCTCAGGAAGTTTGGGTTTTAACTGTTCTTTCAGCACTACATCTATTGGTTTGCCAGCACCGGCAATTGAAATCAAGCCAGCCACATCTCTTTTATGCGCAGCTAGTATCCCAATCAGTGAGCCCTGACTGTGTCCAATCAGGTAGATGTCACCAAAACGTTTAGATTCATTGATCAAATCGATCCAGTTGATAACATCATTTACGAAATGATCTAGTTTTAATTCATTCGTCTTAATTGTCGATGGAGTGCTTTTACCAGACCCTCTTTTATCAAACCGAAGTGTAGCAATTTGATTATTGCCAAGTGCCTTTGCAAGCATTTGATAGGCGTTGGTATATAACATCAGCCCGGCATTTCCATTTCGATCAACCGGTCCTGATCCGGGTATTATAATGGCAACGGGCGGTTGATTTGAGTTATTCGGAACCAAGAGCGAACCCGACAGTGTACAGCTTGGGCTTGTGCATTTGACATCCTCTTCCGTGAAGTTTAATTGGGCCTGTATAGTCAGGTGGAACAAGCATAAAATAAAGATCGCTATTAGCCTCATATGGTCAGGTGAATTAGGTATTGATAAATATTTAGTTGATTTCTGTACTCTCAAATTTAAGTAAAAGATTTAGATGAGAAAGTACGCGAGATGAGAATTTGAATGGCTTGGTCGTCGAATTAAAATATCAAGAAAATAAATAGGCTTATTGTTTAAATGTTGTTATTAATCAATTCGTTCTGGATAATTTGTGAGCTATTTCTTACCTTCTATTTTTATTAACTTAAAGCTATAAAATATGTCGGGATCAAGCGTAAAACAATTACGGTTATGGTTGGTGCTTTGTCTGTCTTTATCTGTAATATCTACAATAGCTCAAACCAAAAGAGAAGTGCAGTTTTCATTGGATACTTTGATGAAATCACATCAAATGTTACGTTCCGATTACCAGGATTTGGTGGAGGATTGGAAAAAGTATGATGAATTTTATACTCAAATAAAGTCGGCTATGCTTGATAAAGAGCACATCAATATGTCGATTGACAGTGGATTGATATTACTAGATAAAACGGAGCTTACCCA
>DIYS01000034.1 GCA_002429115.1 Saccharicrinis sp. UBA6048
TCGGTTTTTTTTTGTTGGATATAATTGTAAAGATTATTCACCATCTTTTTGCTCCATCTCACTAATATCGTAGGTCTTCAATGGATTTTTCAACAACTCAACATTCATCTTACGATTACGGCAAACATCAACAGCTAAATATACAGCTTCCTTAAATGATGTTGCATTAGCTTTATCCATGCCTGCAATTTCAAAAGCAGTTCCATGATCCGGAGATGTTCGAATAAAAGGCAAGCCAGCTGTAAAATTCACCCCTTTTGAAAAGGTCAGTGTTTTAAATGGAGCTAAGCCCTGATCGTGATACATCGCCAAAATACCATCAAAATTTTTGAATTGTTCACTACCAAATAAACCATCCGCCGGGAAAGGTCCTAAAGCCATAATTCCTTCCTGCTTTGCCTTTTCGAGTGTTGGAATTATAATATCCTGCTCTTCTGTCCCTAACACACCACCATCACCAGCATGTGGGTTAAGTCCCAAAACAGCAATACGTGGTTTGCGAACAGAGAAGTCTATTTGCAAAGACTTATTGAGTGTTCTTAACTTTTTAAGAATATTCTCTTCTGTAATTTTTGATGGCACCTCTTTAATCGGTACATGACCAGCTACTACACCCACTTTCATGTGTTCCGATACCATCAACATCAATGCTTCACCATCGCCTGCAGCCTGATGCAAATACTCGGTATGACCAGGGAAATTAAATGTTTCTGATTGAATATTCTCTTTATTTATTGGCGCGGTAACCAACACATCAATCTTACCGGCCTTTAAATCTTTAACAGCCCTTTCTAATGCTTTAAAGGCTGAGTCGCCTCCGATAGACGTTGATTTACCAAGCTCAACACGAATATTATCGTCCAGACAGTTAATAATATTTACACGCTTATCGTGCGCATCTTCAATATTATTAATGCTATTCAGACTAAAATTGGAGATATTAAGTGCTTTACGGTGATAGGCTGCTACTTTTGATGATCCATAAATGACCGGTACAAATGAGTCATATACCCTTGCATCAGCAAACGTTTTGAATATGACTTCGTAACCAATACCATTTATATCACCATGAGTAATGCCTACTTTTATTTTTACTTCACTCATAATTTCTGTTTTTCCTTTTCACATCCTTTTTCAAGGTTGCAATAAAAGTAATATAAATTAACCAATTAGTTTCTATCCTTAAGAAACTGATATATCATACGCACACCCACACCAGATGCTCCGTAGCCACGATAACTATCTTCTTTTTTCACAAAAGCAGGACCTGCAATATCTAAATGAATCCAAGGTGCCTCAACAAAGTGACTTAGGAATTTACCTGCGGTTATCGAACCAGCCTCACGAATTCCAAGGTTTTTTATGTCAGCTACTTCTGATTTAATAAGGTCACCATATTCATCCCAGAATGGGAAACGAACCACACGTTCATACACACAATCACCGGCTTTTTCGAGAGCTTCAAATTCACCATCTGAAGCCGTTCCCATCCCCACTGTTGCATACTGACCAAGCGCCATAACAGCACTGCCTGTTAAAGTCGCCAGATCGATCACCAATTCAGGATCATATTTTTTGGAGTACGACAAAGCATCTGCCAATATCAATCGACCTTCAGCATCTGTATTCAATACTTCCACTGTTTTACCATTGTGCATTGTCAAAACATCACCAGGAACAATGGCATTTCCTCCCGGACGATTGTCGGTAGCAGGAATTAATCCGATCACATGAACCGGCAAATTATTGGAAGAGGCAGCAACGATTGCTCCAACTACTGAAGCAGCACCACCCATATCTGCTTTCATATCATCAAGGCTTCCCGGAGGCGTTTTTAAATTGATGCCTCCCGTATCGTAAAC
Organism: Saccharicrinis sp. UBA6048; assembly: GCA_002429115.1. Classification (GTDB taxonomy): domain Bacteria; phylum Bacteroidota; class Bacteroidia; order Bacteroidales; family Marinilabiliaceae; genus Carboxylicivirga. The sequence goes on from DIYS01000034.1 coordinate 1,863, forward strand.
AACACCCTTACCTACTAAAACAACCGGTTTCTTATTTCTAGCATTCTCCGGTTTCCATTCCAAAATATGAAAAGCTGGCGGATCAACACTTCCTTTATTAACTCCTAATAAGCCCCCGAACTTTAATGCTTCTATTTTGGTCTTATTTAAGATATCAACATCAAACCCATGCACTGCTCCAAGCTCACTGATTCGATCAGATAATTCTTCAACATTAAGCGTCAACACTGGTTCATTCACAAGGTTTCTTGTTACAAAAACAGCGCTTGACAAATGACGCAATTCGTCCAAATCACCTTGATTAACTTCTGATGACGCCACCCAAATATTAAGATCTTTCGCCTCTTCTTTCTTTTCTGTTTTGTACTTATCAAAAGTATAAGAAGACAATGCAATTCCTTCGGTTAAAGCCAAGGTAAACGCCTTGCTTCCTGCTAAATCATAGATACAAATACTATTCAGCTTGTCTTTCTTTAAGCCGGCAAAAATGGTATGTCCATCTTTTCGCAAAGCCTCATAGCCTTTATTGTTATCATCTTCATCATTCACAATTCGAACATGGTATACGATGTTGTAATTTTGAATAGTAATCAACTTCTCTTTAGCCTCATGTTTTGATTCCACATAAGCTAAAGCATCATTATTAAATCCAAAATCCTTTAATATTTTAACATCCTTGGTTATAAAGACGTTTCTTACGCCGTCCGGTTTCTCACCGGTATGTTTAATATTTAGTCTCATAGTAAATAGTTTTATTCTGAAAGCTCTTGATGCTGCTGATCGTCTGTCGATTGCTGAGCCTTAAAATATTCGCGTATCATCACTTTTTTCATTTCGCGATGAATAATTAATTCTGTCAATGCATCTTCATAACTTACATCGCCCATTTCCTTCTGATAGACAGACACCTGAGCTTCTGACACATCAATACGATATAAAAAGTTAAGAAATTGAGAGTAATGTTCACCCATAATGTGCTCGATATGCACTTTCATTTGCTTAAACACCTCCTCATAAAACCCCTCGCCATTCCCAGAGAATGACACCTCAAAGCCAAACTCAGCAAAATCCTTTATGATTTGTGCTGCAGCTTTTCGAATTAAATCTTCACGAGAACATGCCTGCCGAAGTGCTTCACTAGTTAGTCCGGGTAACATTCTATCTGAATTTAAGCGTGTACATCAATGCCTCCACCTGTCGCACCTTATCACGTTTATCAGGTTTTTCAGGCGAATAAACAAAGCCATCCGTTACAACAACCGTATTGGTTTTGGGATTTAAACGAGCTTGCAAAACAAAAGGGCCGCCCATCATATCGTTCTGCACTTTCCACAAGCCTCTTAACTCAACAACTTCAATGTCATTAATTTTGGCTTGCTTATAAATTACAGGAAATTGATGTTCAGTGGTCATGTAGGATCCATCAGATGGCCCAGGGACATTCTTATGCAATATTGAATCGCGTTTATTCAATAAATACTCCTTCGAAAAAGTTCCTTCGCCCACATATGGTATTTCATACATAAACATTCCCTGAAATCCCCAATCGGCCGCTTCATTCATCCACAAAAAGGAATCATTAGATTTTTTGTTACTCAGGCTGGCCGGTACATTTAAATTAACAGCGAATTGATTTTGCACCAGTTTCACCAATTCATCGCTTGGATATTTCTTATAAGAAGCAATATTCCTATCTCGCTCGGCTTTATTGAAAAAGCTCAGAATTCGTAATTGATGCTCCTCAATTAACTGGTGCAATTTAGCAGTGTCTTTGGCCGAAATGCTCACCATAGCCTGTGGCTTTGCCCAACGATCTTTATAATACTTTACATGCTCTTCGGTAACATCAGAACCAACATTAACAACAATCAGGTTACGTATGGTTTTCATAAACGACGAAAACGAACGATGAGGAGCCACGCTCATCTTAAAATGTGGTTCTTCCTGTGGTAGGCCTAAATAGGTATCTTGCAACAGAGCTTGCAATTCTTGTCCTCCAGGCGATGATTTTATTTTATCATCCATAATGACCAACATTTCACCCGCTTTACCTCCAACATTAGGTTTATAACCGGTTCCGGTTCCTTTGCAACTATATATAGTCAGTAATATGGTGAAAAATGAAAGGTATTGTAATAGTCTCATAGCATTAGTTTTTACTGATATTATTTACACTTCTGTTATCAGATATAATTTGATTAATCCTTAATTGTGGTTTATATTCCATTGACTCATTCGTCACAAAAAAAGAATCTAATGTTTCACTTGGTCGCCAGACTACCAGCTTTTGGTCAATGTACAAATTACGATTTTTCATCTTATTCCAAAGCATGATGTCGCTAATTCTGCATTGATTATCGATTGCGATTTTATGAAAAAACTCGCCTTTTTTAACGATATGAATGATCTTCTCTCTATTGCTTGTATCGCCAACAGGTAACACCTGTGCTACCGGAGGCACCGACTTCAATAACAAGTGTTCCGCTTTAGCAAAGTTTAAAGCACCTTCCTTTGGGAGGAATACCATCACGGGCGTACTTGCAACAGGAATAAACTTTTTCAGGTAGGATGGATTCAGCCATTCAATTTGTTCAACAGGTGTTTTTGACGCGTTGCTAATTTGCTGAAAACTCAAGGATTTATGAATGTACACTGTATCAACATCGGAAAACTTAATGTCCAAAGGTTTGGCAGCCAATTCATGACGCTCGTAATTTGTCATCACATAGTTAACCGCAATAAAGGCCGGCACATAACTTTGAACGGCCTTCGGCAAATACGGTTGCAACTCCCAAAAATTTGTTTTACCACCAGAGCGCTCAATTGCTTTTTGAACCACTCCAATCCCCCCATTGTACGCTGCTAGGGCCAATTGCCAATCATTCAGGTTTTGATACAAGTAACGCAAATACCTGCAAGCAGCATCGGTACTTTTAACCGGATCACATCGTTCATCAACATAGTTATCAACTTTCAGGTCGAACATACGGGAAGCATGGTATAAAAACTGCCAAAGCCCCATGGCACCCGAACTCGATTTAGCCTTTGGGTCAAGAGCCGACTCAACTATTGCCAGGTATTTTAATTCAATTGGCAAATCATACTTAACCAGGTATTCTTCAAAAAGAGGAAAATAATACTCAGAACGCCCGATAATATTTGACAAATGATCGCGTCGCCTGACCGTATAAACGTCGATAAAGGCTTGCACCTTTTCATTATAATCCAGCTTAATTACGGTCTGATCATTTAATTCACCAATCCTGTTCTCATACATCCAAACAGGATAATGAGGCAGTTTATCTGCATTTGATTGTGCAAATAAAACTGGCGTGACAACCAGACAAATAATCCAAATCAATACTCTTTGCATCAAGTGCAGTTTTATGGGCTTATTATTACACAAAAAGGCCAAACCTAAAAGGTCGGCCTATTTTATATTATGAGAATACAATTTCTAGTTAGAAGAGTCGTTTATGGCCTCGTTATTATCGCCTTCTTTCCCTTTCTTATCAGCACCTTCTTCATTACGTGCTTTCTTGAATTCTTTCATTCCCTGACCTAATCCCTTCATTAATTCAGGAATTTTACGTCCTCCAAAAAGTAAAACTATTGCAAGAATAACTAGTATCCATTCCGGACCACCAGGTAAGCCAAGTATTAATTTTGTGGTTAGAAAACTCATATCTTCAATTTTTTATTATACAAATTTAATAAACTCCTGATTTAAAAGAAATCTTTAATGAGTTTGAAAAGGTCATTACCATTAGCAAATAATAGCAAACCTAACAACAGAATCATTCCGGTAATCTGTGCATACTCCATAAATTTATCCCCAGGCTTACGACCAGTTACAATTTCATAAAGCAAAAACAACACATGTCCACCATCCAATGCCGGAATTGGTAAGATATTCATAAAGGCCAAAATTACCGAGATCAGGGCAGTCGTTGACCAAAATGCCAGCCAGTCCCATGTTTTAGGGAAGATCTTACCGATGGCAACAAATCCACCAACCTGCTTAGCGCCCTCTTTAGTAAATACCAGTTTCAACTGTTTAACGTATCCGATCAGTGTATCTATACCTTTTTGAATCCCTTTAGGACAAGCTTCCCAGAAACCATATTTGTGCGTTTTTATCTCAAAAAAGTTTTTGGCTGGTACAAGGTAAAAACCAATTTTAGCTGATTTCGGAACTTCAATATTGGTATACATCAATGAGTCGTCACGAACATACCCTAAATTAATTTCTTTTGAAATATTCTTATTTAACGCAGCAGCAAAATCATTGTAGTACGCTGTCGACTCACCATTCACACTCACCAGGCTATCTCCAGCCATAAGGCCTGCTTTTTCGGCTACGGTTCCTTTCATCAGATCATGAACCACTACCGGGAACCGCTCAATAGCAAAGTCCTTAACCCCTCTTGCCATCAAGGTCTGATCGAAATCATCCGGCACGGATATCTTAATCAGTTCATCGCCTCTTTTTACCGTCAGTTCCTTACCATCTTCCAGCAAAATAAAACGGGCAATATCCCTGCTTTCTTCTACTTCAAAGTTGTCAACCTTAAAGACGAGATCACCATCCTGTAAGCCGATTTCTTTACCAACCTCGTGATATGCTAACCCGTGCGTTACTGATTTAATCGGAATGTAAGATTCTCCCCAAGAGTAAAGAATCATCCAGTAGATAAAAAAGGCTGCGATGAAATTTACCAACACACCACCTATCATTATAAATAGTCGCTGCCAAGCTGGTTTTGATCTGAACTCCCATGGTTTAGCAGGCTCAGCCATGGCCTCTTTATCCATAGATTCATCAATCATTCCTGAGATCTTAACATATCCTCCCAGTGGCAACCAACCAATTCCGTACTCCGTGTCACCTTTCTTATATTTAAACAAGCTAAACCAAGGATCAAAAAACAAATAGAATTTTTCAACACGGGTTTTAAACAAACGAGCAAAGAAGAAATGACCAAATTCGTGCAGAATTACCAGTAAAGATAAACTCAGCAAAAGCTGCACAGCTCTAATAAAAATATCCATTAATGTTTGTATTTTTTCAATTAAGCAACAAATATATTCTTTTCCAACCAAATAACGACCAAGACCTGATTTTATCCGGCCGCTTTTTAGCAGTTGGTATACTACCTAACACTTTAAATTGAAAAAGGCTCAATTGAACCTATTTCTTAGCAATAATTTCTTCTGCAATTTTACGGGCCTCGTCATTACTAAAAAAGTAATCATCCAACGATGGATTATTCACAAAACCAGCTCTCATCATGGTTTTTTCAATGACATCCGACATCTCAACAAAGCCAATTTTCTGTTTTAAGAAATTATCTACCGCCACTTCATTGGCGGCATTGAGGATACAAGGCATATTGCCTCCCTTATTCATAGCCTGATAAGCTAAATCAAGATTGCGAAATACCCGAACATCCACTTTTTCAAAGGTTAATGATGGGTAATCCATAAAATTGAAACGTGGAAAATCTGATTTATAACGTTCAGGAAATGTCATCGCATATTGAATTGGCACCCGCATATCTGGCAGCCCCATCTGTGCTTTCATGGATGCATCTTCAAACTGAACGATTGAATGAACAATCGACTGTGGATGCACAACCACTTCAATTTGATCTGGTTTCAAATTGAACAACCAACGTGCTTCGATGGCCTCCAAGCCCTTGTTCATCATAGATGCGCTATCGATAGTAATTTTATCCCCCATCGACCAGTTTGGGTGATTCAATGCCTGGCAACGTGTTACTTTTCGCAAAAATTCTACATTCTTCCCCCTGAATGGCCCACCCGATGCGGTCAGCCAAATCTTCTCAATCGGATTTTGGAATTCTCCTGCCAAACATTGAAATATAGCCGAGTGCTCTGAATCAACTGGTAAAATACTGACTTTGTTTTCAAGCGCCAGTTTGGTAATAATGTCACCAGCCACCACCAAAGTTTCCTTATTGGCTAGTGCAATCTGCTTACCTGCTTTAATGGCATTTACTGTTGGGGTTAGCCCTGAGAAACCGACCATAGCGGTTATAACGATATCAATAGAACTGATTTGCACGATCTGCGCTATTGCATCATCACCAGCATATACTTTTGTATCTGTATCTTCGAGGGCTTCACTAAGCTGTTTGTATTTATCCTTATTGCCGATGACAACCGAGTTGGGCTCATATTTTTTGGCCTGCTCAATTAGTAAATCGATATTATTATTTGCTGTTAAAACTTCAACTTCAAACTTATCTGAATGTGCATCAACTACCTCCAAAGCCTGTGTTCCAATGGAGCCTGTTGAGCCCAGAATTGCAATTCTTTTCGACATTAACTATCTGTTGTTATATTTTAGTAATCGTTAATTAAACGACATATATTGTTCTGCATCTAAGGGCACACCGTTGTACCAAATCTCGAAATGTAAATGTGGCCCAGTTGTCAATTCACCCGAGTTACCAACATTTGCTATTGCTTCACCTGCCTGCACCTTTTCACCCATTTCTTTTAACAAGCTTTCGTTATGCTTATATACCGAAATTAGATTATTACCATGCTGCAACTGAATGACATATCCAGTCTCAACGGTCCACCCGGTAAAAACTACAGTCCCGTCCATTATGGCACTCACACGCGATCCTGGTTTGGCTACAATATCGACCCCATAATGCCCCTGTGTTTCTCCAAACTTATTAACGACGACGCCTTTTAATGGTGTAAACAAAAAGCTATGCTCCAGCTCAAACTTTTTATTATTATCATCAAATACAGCGAGATTAAACTTCTCTTCCCGCTCAACCTGCTGACGAAATATTGAATCTTCTTCTGACTTTTGAAAAGTAACATTATTGTTATTGGTCACTTCGCCTTCTTCTTTAACATCTTCCGGCAGTGCACCTTGTG
>DIYS01000069.1 GCA_002429115.1 Saccharicrinis sp. UBA6048
TATTCTTCCGAACACTCCTGATTGCAAATCCGCGCCAGCAGATGGTGACTTGCATGCTTTATCATTTTATGTAAGCATCCGGTTTGTAAATGAACCTCCAAAAATTCAAGGAACATCATCTGGTTTCCAGATGAGCTTATAAAAATATTTGGGGCCTCATTTGGAGACCAAATGTGTTCATAAAAAAGTAAATAGTGTCATCCAGGTTGAAATTGACTCCAAAAAAACTCAAGGGATATCATCTGGTTTCTGGATTAGCTTATAAAAATCTTCGGAGCATCATATAGAAACTAAATAAGAGTATAAAAACTTATTGTTATCTGGCATAAGATTGTACTAATAAATTGACGTTTTTAACGGCTTACAGGATCTATAATTAGCTCTTTTTACAATTCACTACATTTTTCTGACAACTCACTACTTTTAATTTTTTCTGTCTCAGTTGTTGCCTTAATATTGTATCATCAGTTAAAAGCATAAAATATGGGGCTATGAAAATATTTACACACTTAAGGAAACATTCAGTATATATGTTAGCCGTTGCATTATTGATGGCCACTTCGCAAACAATGCTGGGTGACGATGAACCTGTAAAAAAGAATAAGAACTCGAAAGTAACCATTATTCGATTTAATGATGAGTTGATAAACTTGTCTGAATTACAGGATGAGATTCGGGAGGAATTGGCCGAGGCGCAGGTTGAATATGAAATTGCTCAGGAAAACTTTCATGGCGTATCCATCGGTGATTTTCCATTCGATCTGAAGTATAAAGGAATCATTGAGCTGTCGGAGGATAATAAAATGATCACTGGTATATCGGCTGATGGCTTTGTTGAAATTAATAAAACAGCATTTGGTAATAACCGCAGACTGTTTTTGCATTCAGATGCTAAAGGAACGCTTAATTACGAATATTACGTAGGGAAAACCAAGACGCCATTTGACCCGGAAGGAAAGAAGTGGCTGGCTGAAATTTTACCGGATATTGTTCGTAGTAGTAGCTTAGGAGTAGAATCGCGGGTACGTCATTTGTATGAGAGTAAGGGCTTGAATGCCGTACTTGAGCTGATTGAAGGGCATTCATCAGGTAGTTCATACAGATACAGAAATGAGTGGAGTGTGTTTACGGTAAGAACATCGTCGAGAGGCTCATCTACTCGTTATACGATGCTGAAAACATTGGTATTTGATAATAAACTAAAGTCATCTGATATCGTACCTGTATTGAATGTGATTGAGAGTGATGTGAGGTCAAATAGTACCAAAGGCACATTGATTCGATACATCATCGAAAACTATAATTTAAATACAGAGCAATTGACGGCTGTATTAGATGCCACATCTACACACGACTACAATACAGAGCGAGGTTCAACATTGCGACTTTTTAATGAGCACTACAGCAATGATTTCTCCATTCGAAAGAAGTATTTCGATATTATTGGAGAGATGGAGATTAACTCAGAAAAAGGAAATGTGCTAAAACACCTGGTAAAAAATGCAAAATTGTCGAACGATAGCTGGATTAGTATGTTACAAACCATTGGCGACTTCTCATCTGAACGGGAAAAAGGGGCTTTGTTATTGTATTTAATTCCGCATTTACCTAAAGATGATGGGGTAATGGAAGCATTTCGTGAAGTTCTGGGAGATATGTCTGACAGCTACTATATTCTAAAAGGTGAAATTACCACGGCTTTGTTGGATGCATCTTTGGATATGGGTAAGGCAAAAAGAGAAAAGTCATCGTTGCTCAACTATCTTAGAACCGCTCAAGGCATTTCATCCAATAGTCAGCGTGGTTTGATATTACGCAAAGCCAACCGCTTATTTATAAATGATGAAGAGGTCGTTGATGCCTACTTTGAAACCTTGAACAGGCTCGATAGCGAAATGGAAATGTATAATGTGATGCTCGACCTTCTGGATAAAAACAAACTGGGCGATGCGGCAATGTATCGTTTATTGAGAACCCTTGATCGCTTGACCTTCGATTTTCAGCATGGCTCAGGTGCTGTGTTGCGTGAGGTAGTGGGGCAGTTTCCATTGTCTGATAATAATTACAACCAGTTCTTCAGGTTAATTAACCAGATGGATCAGAATAGTACCATTGAAGAGTTGTTACGATATGTAATTGACAGCCCTTCGTTTAATGACCAACTGGCAGCTAAGGTGATTGAGTGTACTCAGCAGATTGAGGTTGATATTGAGCGAGCTGCTGTTCTTACACGTTTAAGTCCTCACATCAATACCTCTAATACGTCAACGATATATATTTTTAAATCATTGGCTAAAGACATAGAGTCGGAGTATGAGAAAAACCGTGTTTTGAAAACACTGAACTAATTATTACCTTAATCTCTTACTATGATAGAATGGTTGTAGCATGACTAACAACACCCAATTATATTCTTCCAAAAAGCTGGTAACACAGATATTGGTCAGCACATTGTACGGTGTGCTGGCTTTCCTGTATTTATTCTATAGCGAAAATGGCATATTGCCGCGCTTTGCAGAGCATCTCGATACTTTATCGTTTTTCATTTTAAGTTCGTGGCTGGTCTTTGGTGTACTCATTATAATTGCCAAAGCACTGAATCTGTTTTATCCATGGTTTAAAGGCACCACTTCCAGGGTGTTGATACAATTGGTTTTAAATACCATTATTGCCAGTTTCTTTCTATGGTTATGCATCCGCTTAATGATCTTTCTTAAGTTTGATAACATAGGATTTACGGTGTGGATGGAAGATAAAGGCGATGTCGCACTGAAGTTTTTTATACTGTTTATGCTGACCAATCTGGTGTTTATTCTGGTCAATCTTTATCAATATTCGTTTACCAGTTTTATACAGGCAAATATTGAGAGTGAACAGAAAGTGCGTGAACGATTGAAACTGCAATACGAGATACTGAAAAGTCAGCTGAGTCCGCATTACCTGTTCAATACCTTAAACACCATTGCATCGCTTATTCATCGTGATGCTGCCACTACAGAAGGCTTTATCAGGAAATTTGCTGAGACATTCTCCTACATTATGAATAGCCATCAAAAAGAGCTGGTGAGCATGGTCGATGAGGTAAATTTCATAAAAGCTTATTACTTTCTGCTTCGTATTCGATTTGAAAAAGCTCTGCAACTCGAAATTAATATTGACAAGCGGATAGAGGCAAGTTATATTCCTCCAATGACCTTGCAATTGCTGGTAGAAAATGCGGTAAAGCATAATCATTTTTCAGAAGCTAAACCTTTGGTCATTACTATTAAAAGTAGTGATAAGAAGATTGAGGTGATTAATAACTTTGAGCGTAAACCCGGCTTTATCGAGGTTGATAATCAATTGGTGAAAAAGCCTGAGAGACATGTGTCTCATAAAATAGGACTTGAAAATATCAAGAAGCGTTATGGTTATTTTTCAAAGCAGGAAGTGGAGATAGACAGAGGACAGTATTTTACGGTCAGTTTACCTTTAATATTGAAAGATCAAACCATTTAGGGATAATTTCAATGGCCTTAAATTTGAAAGAATGAAAGTAAATATCATTGATAAACAGCAAAAATGGCTGAGGTTTCTACTTCCTTTTCCGATTGGAATTATAGCCTATATACTTATTTTATTGGTGTTCGATAGCTTAGCGCAGCTCGGCACCAACTTTTTTAGTCAGGAAGTAGCCATCACCATATTTCTGGCTTTTTTATTACTCGAAGGGCAGCGATTATTGTTAAATGCGATCGATAAGTACTTTCCAATACCGATTAGTAAAGAGGACGCAGTCAGTAGTATGCTCGGACAAAAAATGCCAAGTCACTCCTTACGCATTTTTATTGTTTCATTACTGAGTGTGCTGTTCGCCATTATTCTGATAAGCGCTGTTGTGAGTATTTATTTTTCAATGATCCTGTTGATTCGTGATTACACAAGCGAGCTGATTGTCTTTATCGGCGTCTATGGTATTCTGGCTATTTTATACGCCATCATTCATGTGAGTACATCCTTTTTGGCCATTCATAAACAGATTCATTACAGGCAGGAAAAGGAATTACGTAAGGGCATGGAAAGTGATCTGGAGAAATTTAAAATGCAGATTAATCCACAGCTATTATACGATGGTTTGGAAAATCTGATTTCCATTGTTCACTCGCAGCCTAAGCTAGCCGAACAATTTGTCAATCATTTATCACGGATTTATCGTTACAATCTGGATAATCGACACGTCGAACTGGTTGACCTAAAACAGGAATTACAACTCACCACCTCCTTGTTACACATTTTAAATGTAAAGCATAATAATGCCATTGAATTTAAACATCAACTACCTGAGGATTGGTATCAGCAACAAATCATTCCGGGAACGATATCCACATTAATTCAGGAAGCAGTTGGACGTTCTATTATCAATGAATATCAGCCCATGATAATTCAACTTAAGCAAGTGGATGGTACACTCGTGTTTTCATGTGCTAATAATCCAAAGATCGCATTAAATGGTAAGTCAAAATGGAATATTTCGCATATCAATAAAGCCTATGCCTTTTTCAATGGAAATAAGCTGGAGATCGAACAAAATAACCAACAATTAAATATCAACATCCCTCTGTTCGAAATAGAGGAAGAGTAATCTAAACCACCATGAGAGTATTAATTATTGAAGATGAAAAGCCAGCCGTAGAAAACCTTACACGTTTACTCAATCGCTATGATAGCAGTATAGAAATTGTTGATGTACTGGATTCAAATGCGGATAGTATTGCCTGGTTTTCTAATCCGCTTAACTCTGTTGACCTGGTTTTTATGGATATCCATTTAACCGACGGATTGAGCTTTGAAATTTTCAATAAAACACAGGTGAACCTGCCGGTAATCTTCACAACGGCTTATAACGAATATGCCATTCAGGCATTCAAAGTTAATAGTATCGACTATTTGCTTAAGCCACTCGATTACGATGATCTGTTCAGAAGCATGGAGAAGCTTGAGAGCCTGCGTCAGAACCTGTCGTCGGCCAGCCAGCGCTTAAAACTAGAAGAATTGAATGAAGCACTGCTGCAATACCGTAAAACCTATAAAGAGCGTTTTATGGTAAAGCTGGGCGAGCGTATTAAGTCAGTCACTTCCGATAAAATAGTGTTGTTTTATGCCGAAGGACGGAATGCATTTATACTGACCGCTAAAGGCAATCGCTACATTATTGACTATAAACTTGAAGAACTGGAAGAGCTGTTAAATCCAGCTATGTTCTACAGAATCAGTCGCTCTTTCATTGTTAATATTAATCACATTCAGGATGTATTGGTACATTCTAACAGCCGTCTGAAGATTCAGTTTGAGCAAAATTTCGACCGTGAAGTGGTGGTAAGTCGCGAGAAAGTCGCTCATTTTAAAAACTGGTTTAGTGGATCGGAATAGGTTGTAAGTGAAAAGCTAAGAGTGAAGAGGGGGGAGTTTTGAGGTTCAGAGTTCCGGGTTTTGAGTTCTAGGTTTATCAGTCAAATCGTCGAATTGCTTATTTGGCTATTGGATTTTGACATAATGCTTTGATGCTTATATTTTCAAGTTAAAAGAAGAGGGTTGTACAGCCTACTTTGTAAGTAGATTAGTAATCGAACTCAGGTTAATAAACTCGGACTATTAATGTTATATAACACCGTTATGTCTGTGCTTAAAAGTTAATAAGACGCGCATTTTTTTATATTTTCGCCGTTTGTAATAGTAAAACTTTAAAGCATGGCAGAAGTAGTTAAAAAGAAGAAGTCATTTGTTGATATCTTTTTGAATGGAGTAGAACGAGTAGGTAACATCTTACCACATCCTGCTTTATTGTTTGGCATATTCGCCGTTATTGTACTGCTGATGTCGGGCTTGTTTGCCTGGATGGGAGCATCGGCCTCGCATCCGACAACAGGTGAAGCCATAGAGGTAATCAACCTTCTTTCGGTTGAAGGACTGAACCGCATTTTAACCGAGATGGTTAAAAACTTCACCAGTTTTGCCCCGATGGGAATTGTAGTTGTGGCCATGCTTGGTATTGGGTTAGCCGAAAAATCTGACCTGATTGGTGCACTTATCCGTAAGCTGGTACTTGCCGCACCCAAAAGCCTTTTAACCTTCGTTATAATCCTGGCAGGTGTTATTTCTAATGTGGCGTCCAGTGTGGGTTATGTACTGTTGGTACCACTGGGAGGTGTCATCTTCTTAGTAGCCAAACGTCATCCATTGGTGGGTATGGCAGCAGCCTTTGCAGGTGTGTCTGGTGGATTTAGTGCCAACCTGATTATCGGAACGATTGATCCCTTACTGGCTGGTCTTACCGAAGAAGCAGCTCACATTGTTGATGAAAGCTATACCGTAAATCCGGTGAGTAACTATTACTTTATGGTAGTGTCTACATTTATGGTGGCACTGGTTGGTACCTGGGTGACTGAGAAGATTATTGCGCCACGCTTTGGTGAATATAAAGGTGAAGTGTCTGAAGAAGAAACAAAGCTGGAAGAACTGACAGCTACCGAACGAAAAGGTATCAGATGGGTGGGGATTGTTTCAGCTATGTTTTTGGCAATAATCGCTTGGGGACTTATCCCTGCAGATGGATTTCTGCGAGGTGCTGACGGGCAGCTGCTAACGTCGCCTTTGTTGAAAGGGGTGGTGGCGGTGCTATTTATCTGGGCAGGTGCTTGTGGTATTGTATATGGTAAAATTACCGGTACATACAAGAATGATAAAGACATAATGGGCGCCATGGGAGAGGCGGCCAAATCATTAGGGCCTTACCTTGTTTTGGTATTTTTTGCCGCTCAGTTTGTCGCTTATTTTAACTGGAGTAACCTGGGCTTGGTGATGGCCGTTAATGGAGCCAATTTTATACAACACTTGAACTTGAGTGTGATTCCTTTAATGTTACTTTTTGCCCTTTTTTGTGGGATGATTAACCTTGTGATGGGAAGTGCATCTGCTAAGTGGGCACTACTGGCGCCAATCTTTGTGCCGATGTTTATGATGTTGGGTTATTCGCCTGAGTTAACACAGGTGGTGTACCGTATTGGTGATAGTGCTACTAATGTAATATCTCCAATGATGAGTTTCTTTGCACTGATTATAGTGTATTTCCAGAAATACGATGAAAAGGCCGGGATAGGAACCATTATCTCAACCATGCTGCCCTATTCAATGGTATTCTTAATTGCCTGGATGATATTACTGGCTATCTGGCTGTTTTTAGGTGTTCCTTTGGGGCCAACAGGTGTATTGCATTATTCAATGTAGTAGATGAGTTGTCTTTTAGAAAAGTAACTAGAAGACGTTCGTTAATGCCATTTAAGCTTTTGATTGTTAGAAATAGATAGCTTAGGTGTGAGTTTCTGTAATATTTTGATGTTTAAATATATACAGTTCATACTATTGACTTCAGTTTAAAAACTAACGAACTGTTTTAGCTGGAGTCATCCAAAATTTACTTTTAATGTCATTAATAATTCTTTACATTCGTGATTAATAAGTATTGACCTTACAGAATTATTGGTGTAGAGATTCATTAAGCCGAAACAAATTGAATTACAATGACGCTGAAATATTAAAGAAGATTGCAGATGGTGATTTGAAAACCTACAAGTCACTGTTCTCTTATTTTTTTAATGATCTGGTTCAGTTTGCCGAAGGATTTGTATTTGATATAGAGGTGGCCAAAGATATAGTTCAGGATGTGTTCATTTACTTTTGGGAAAACCATGCCGAATTGAAAGTTAAGCATCTAAAATCATATCTGTACACTGCCGTTAAAAATAAAAGTATTCACTACATCAATCACCTAAAGGTAAGGGATAAGCACAAGGTATTTCTAATTAATAATTACCTTGAGTTGCATGATGATGAGATTGAGTATGATCCTGAGATTCTAAAACAAATTAAAGCAAGTTTGGAATCACTTCCCAAAGAAATGAAACGGATATTTAAGGCTAAGTACATTTATGACCTCACTGTTCCTGAAATTGCTGAGGATCTGGAAATATCCGTTAATACCGTAAAAACCCAACTTAAAAGAGCCAGAGCTGCTATTAGAGAAAAGTTATTTAATGAATAACTCAAATCGATAGTTAAAGAAGTAATTTCCTGTAGGGGTACAAATGAAAATTATTACCACGAAGGCTCAAAGTTCACCAAGCTCCTTTTTATTCAATTAAATAATTATCAATTCACCCTTACACCGGCAGTCACGATATACATCGGGAAGACAGGCTAACCCACTTTTGAAACTATGTTTCTATATGGAACTGGTTGATGCTTATTTTATAATATCCGAGGTAAGATGGTTGTTGGGGATGAGCCCTAAATACATTGGCTTAGTTGATTCTTGTAATTATCATTTGAGAGAATGTTATTATTTGATGTTGTTCAAGCCAATCGCTTTTGACTACAGGTAACATCAATGGTGCATATCTGGTCGGTCAATTCTGATTGGCGAGAAGAGATGATAATTACTAAGAATAACTTGTCAATGAATTTCAGGCTGGGGGTTTTTCGTTAGTTTTTGACCTCGAGCAAAAAGTGACTCGCCGAAAGCAATAGGGAATAATATGCAGGCAATCACCTCTTTCAATCAAGTTTTGCATCCTTTTTAAAAAGGATGTGCCTGCCTGGCACCGAGGGCTAAAGATAACTGAGTTAGCAATGTAATGCTTAATAATAAAGTACATAAAGAAAAGTTTTTAAATAGGATTATAGTCGTATAACTGTTGTTTCATATGAATTATTAATAAATCTCAATTTTTTGTCACCCCATATAAAAACATGAAGGTCATAAAGGCATAAAGTGTTGAAATATGCCTGATAGGAACCATATAGAATCAAAAGTACTTTGGAGAGTTCATAAACAATTAGCTACTCCTGAAGAACTTTCTTTGTTTAACGAATGGAAAAATTCAAACTCAAAGAATAATGAGTACTTCGAGTTATTTTGTCAGAAAATTGAGGCTGAGCGCAGCCATTTAACAAACGAAGACATTGAGAAGTCCTGGAAGCAGGTGTATTTTTCTATTGCTGTTAAGAAACGCTTTTATACAATTTTCAAATATGCGGCCGCTATTGTTCTGCCGCTAATGATTGGTCTTGGTGTATTATACCTAACAGATAACTCTGATACGGAGATCGCACAAAATGAAGAAATACTGCCGGGTGTAAAAAAGGCAACCCTATTTCTAAGTGACGGTAGTGCATTAACGTTAGAAGATAATGAAAGCAACATCGTGTTAGAAGAAGATGGAATCCTTGTGGGAAAAGACTCTTCAAACGTGCTTACCTATGCAAATGCCCAAACAAACAAAGTAATTCACAACACCATTAAAGTACCGACAGGTGGTGAGTACAATCTGGTGCTTAGCGATGGTACTGAAGTGTGGTTAAATGCTGATTCAGAACTAAAGTATCCGGTTAGCTTTTGGGGTAATAACAGGGAAATCCATCTTAAGGGTGAAGGGTTCTTTAAAGTGGCGCATGATTCTGCCAAACCGTTTATCGTACATTCCAAAAACTCATCTGTTAAGGTATATGGTACCGAATTTAACTTTATGAGTTACCGCGAAGACAAACTGGAGCAAATCACCTTGGTTGAAGGTAGTGTTGGGATAAATATTGATGGGCAACAAACCATGTTAGAGCCCGGGCAGCAGGCAGAAATTCAATTAGCATCATCATCATTGTCGGTTAAAGAAGTAGATACAGAACTGTATACGTCCTGGACTGGCGGTGAACTGGTTTTTGAATACATGCCATTAAATGAGTTGGCCAAAAAGCTATCACGCTGGTACGAGGTGGATTTCTTCTTTGCCAATCAAACTGTTACGCAAAAACAATTTACAGGCGTCATTTCAAAAGATCTTGATTTTGAGTTTTTTATGTCCTTAATTGAGAAAACAACAAATGTAAAAATCACGATAGATAATCGAACTGTATTAGTTCAGGAGCAAAAATAAAACTGAGATGTGCTGGTAACACACCTCAGTTTAATAGTTTAAAAGGGTAATCACATCGAAATCATTACCCTACGTAAAATGTAAAATACAAAATTATGAAAAAAAATCGGAAGTGGTATGCACTTTTGGCTAAGCTTGCTATGCCACGAAAAATGTTGATGATTATGAGAATTAGCTTTCTTTTTATGTTTGCATTACTCATGCAGGTCTCAGCAACCAGCCTTGCACAAAAGGTGGTGATTAATGAGAAAAATACGACCTATAAAGAGCTTTTTAAAGAAATTAGAAAGCAAACAGGTATTGTTACGATTCTGAGCAATGATGAAATCGATCTTAATACCAATCTAAATTTCGAAGGTGAAACATTTGAGTTGGAGCAATTGCTTGAAGAAGTCACCAACGGTACAGATTTAACCTATGAGTTGATTGAGAACTATATTGTTATTCGTCCTTTAAATGCCAAAGAAGAAGCAGAATTGGCATTAAATCAACAACAACCTGAAAAAATCACCATCACCGGAATCGTTACAGACGAAAATGGAGAGGTGCTTCCCTTTGTTGCCATACGTATTAAAAATACTGGTATTGGTACTGTTACTGAAATTAATGGTGAGTATAATTTGCAATTTGATGCACAGGAGAATGTAGTACTTGAAGTATCAAGCCTGGGGTATAAGAACTTAGAAGTTGCCTACGAAGGGCAAGCAACTATGAATCTTACATTAATAGCTTCAACAGAAGGTCTGGATGAAGTTGTTGTGGTTGGTTATGGAACACAAAAGAGAAGTGAGGTATCTTCAGCTATATCAAGTGTAGATGGTGAAAAGCTTTCAGCTAATATTGGTTCCAATGTAAGTTTCGATCGTGGTTTAGGCGGTTTGGTAAAAGGTGTAAAAATTACAGAGACATCAGGACGCCCGGGAGCCGGGGTTGATATCAACATTCGTGGTATTACCTCTCCTTTATCTGATGGCGATAACAATCCTTTGTTTGTCATCGACGGTGTGCCGTTCCAGACGAATCCGGCTTTTACTTTCAGGGATGAAACCTCATATGCTGAAGTGGAGAACCCACTATTGGCATTAAACCCGAATGACATTGAAAGTATTGATGTACTGAAAGATGCTTCGGCAACCGCTATTTATGGGTCAAGAGGTGCAAACGGCGTAATCATTGTGAAAACAAAGAAAGCCAGGAAAGGTGAAAGCATGAGCATTGACTTATCGGTATCTTCCAGTTTTGCAGAACCAGTAAATACCCTGGATTATGCTAATGCTGAACAATGGAGAAATTACGATACCGAGGTGTTTGAAAATACCGTTGATTTTTTAAATTCCAGACCAGATTTTTCTCCAACTAATTTGGTAAGGGATTATGGTTATATGGCGGATCTGACGATAGATTACACCGATCCGACCTTGCCAGTAACATTTCATGGTTTAAACGAAGATTGGTTAGGCGATGCTGAGACTAATTGGGCCAATGCTGTATATCGTGACCCAGCTATGACCCAGCAATACAATATGACAATCAGAGGAGGTACTACCAATTCAAGCTATCTAATTGGGGCTGGTCATACCAACCAGGAAGGTCTTCTGAAAAATGAAAAGCATAAGCAATACAACTTCAGAACAGCGCTTGATACCAAAATAAAAGAAGTATTAACGGTTGGAACCACTATAAATATTGGTAGTACAAACTATCAATCGGGTCATTCAGGTGATAATAGTAATTTAAATACACTATTAAATGCAAGACCGGATATTGCTCCGCGTGATGAAAACGGAAATTTCAATAGATTACCAGGGAAACTCTATGGATGGTACGATACGTTTGCACCTAATCCTTTGGCACAAGTAACAGGTTATGACATTGAAAATAAGGGGATGACCTTAATTGGTAACTTCTATGCCGAAGCAGAGGTAGTGAAGAACTTTAAGGTGAGAAGTGATGTGGGTATCTCAAGGTTTTCTACGGATGGAAATTATTTTCTACCTGCGTCTATTGTTATGCCAATTACAGTAGGTTTAGCTAAGCCAGAATCAGGTCTGGCTACGTCTAATGTTGTGAATTCAAATTTTGTGTCGAACCTTACGGGTCAATACAATAATACGATTGGCAAGCATACCTATGGAGCCATGCTTGGTGTTTCCTGGGATCGTAATTCAACAGATAGAAAATACTTTTACATAACTGGTTTTCCGGATGATGAGATATTGACAAATATAACTTCAGGCGACAGGGTGACTACTAGCTCAGGCTCTCGCATTGAAACCGGCTTAAACTCAATGTTTTCAAGGCTTTCGTATAGCTATGACGAGCGTTTCTTTGTAACGGCTAACTTCCGTACGGACCGCTCCATAAAGTTTGGCCCGGAAAACCAAAGAGCTTATTTCCCTTCTGTTTCTGCCAGCTGGAACCTGGCTAACGAGTCGTTCCTAAGCAACTATGATGTGGTGAGCAACCTACGCATACGTGCCGGTATTGGTCGTACAGGATCAAACAATATTGGTGATTTTGAATACCTGCAATTCTTTAATGTGGAATTAAGAGATAAGGGAGTATATAAGGGAGAACAAGCTGTTGGTCTTAATCCAACCTTGCCGAATCCGGAGGTGCAATGGGCAATCACTGATGAAGTTAACCTTGCTTTAGATTTTGGTTTTTTAAATAATGCAATTACCGGTAGTGTCGACCTTTATCACAGAGAAACCACTGGGGCTCTAATGCCAGGTTTATTTCCACGTGAGTCAGGAGCAACGAATTTTACACAGAATTTTGCTGACTTAACAAATAAAGGTTTTGAGATTGATCTGGGAGCCAGAATTCTCAAGACAAAGGACCTGATCTGGTCGGCGAATGTGAATATCTCAAAGAATATTAATACACTGGATAAGTTTCAAGCAGATGCATTGGCTCCGGCAGTAAGTAGGTATTATGAAGTAGGACGAGAAGTAAATATTATCAGGGGATATAAAGTTGAAAAAATCTTCCAGGTGGAAGATGCTGACGAAATAGCGGAATTAAATGCAAAAGCGGGTGGTTTTTATCAGGAAAGTGGAACAGCTCCTGGAGATTATAAGTATATTGACCTTGATGGTGATGATAAGATTACAACTGAAGATATGACCTATTTAGGCAGTTCGCAGGCTGATCTTTATGGTGGCTTTAGCACACTGGTGTCGTATAAAGGCTTTGAATTATCTGGCTATTTTAACTTCTCGCTGGGTGCTGAAGCTGAAGTTATTTCCGATGGTAGTTATATATCACCAAATCCGGCTAATAATATACTTAGCAGATTTACTGACAGATGGACCCCTGAGAATCCACAGGCTAAATACCCGCGTGCGGTTATCGGTGACTATAACCGTAATTCAAGACTCTCAGACCGATTGGTGTATAGCACCGATTATTTAAGGCTGAAAAGTTTGATGTTGAAATACAATGTTCCTGTAAGATGGGTGAATACGATCGGATTGAGCCACGCATCGGTTTTTGTTTCCGGTTCTAATTTATGGACACTTACTGATTTTCCGGGGATAGACCCTGAGTCAACAGGAGCTGCCGTGTCAACAGGAAGTGTGCGTTCAAATGATCCATATCCTCTTGCAAAGACCTGGACAGTTGGTGTAAATGTTAAATTCTAAAAAAGAACAGGAAATGAAATCAAAAAAAAATATATTAACCGTATTTATACTGGGCCTATTGATGGCATTGGCTAGTTGCCAAAAGCTGGATGATATAGTGCCTTTAAATCAATTAACTGAGGACAATGTAATACGTGATCAGAAATCGGCTCAGGCTGTATTAAACAAGTTGTACAACATTACAAGAAGTAGTAATGTCTCACAGATGGCTGCAAATTTGAATTTTTACGGTCTAGAAGCAGCAATACCTGGTCTTCCTTATTCGGAAAATAATGTGATGGATGACGATATATCGATTGATGCTGTATATACAGAGATGTATAACCTGATTAACACTGCTAACTTTTTAATTGAGCAACTGGAGGCAGGTAAAGCGACTGATCTTGATGAAACCGGCACCAACGAAATGTTGGCACAGGGTAAAACAATGAGAGCAATGGCTCATCTTCACCTACTGCGTCTCTTTGGGCAATTCTATGATATGGATTCCAAATATGGGGTGGTAGTCAATCTAAAACCGGTTAGAGGTGCTGAAGAAAAAGCCCGTAGTACAGTAGCGGATACCTATCAGGCAATAATAGATGATTTAAGCTTTGCAGCTGAAAAAGGTCCAACTAACTTGGATCGCACATATATGAATGCTATTTTTTCGAAGGCATTGCTGGCAAAAGTACAATTGTACTCAGGAGACTATACAAATGCCGCCTTAAATGCTTCTGAGGTAATTAGCGGTTTCAATTTAGCTGATAATAGCTATCAGGACGTCTTTACCAAGAGGTGGGAAAGTACTGAAGCCTTGTATGCACCGTTTGTAGATGGCGATACTGAAGCGGATACATGGTCTGGAAATAATCATGGTGGTTTTGGTTTTTTCATTTCGCCTTATTTTAGAGAGCTTGGAGATATTTCTGACGGAACTGATGATAATATCCTTAATCCCTTTGATTTTGACTCTGGTTACGATGCCCGATTTACCTATGCATTAGGAAGTGCAACCATGGGACCAAATTTTAATGGAAAATACCCATATGAACGGATTAATGCGAATAAAACCCAGGGTAATACCTTCTACTATTTAAGAATGGCTGAAGTGTTCTTAATTCATGCTGAGGCCGAAGCCAGGAGAGTGGGCGGTGATTTAACAACGGCTTTAGCTAGCCTGAACGATGTTCGCGACCGTGTAGCAATGCCGCAGAAGTCCTTATCTGATAAAGCCACCTTATTGACTCATATCCGAGAAGAGAAGATGCTTGAGCTGTTTGCAGAAACTGGTGAATCCTGGTTTGACTTGGCTAGATATTACGGAACTGGAGACCTTACAATGGCAGATTTAACAGCCTTAAAATCCTCTATTACGGGTGAGGATAAATTAACCTTACCTATTCCGGTGGCGGCCTTAGGTGGTAATACATTATTAGAAAAGAATCCTTAACAGGCGAATATTCACTGATCCCGCGTTAAGCGGGATCAGTATTATATCATTTTACATTTATTGTACTGTCAATTTAGGCATCCTTAAATCTATTCAAAGGTTTATCATATCCCTATATCTAAGCAATTTCATTTACTACAAAATGGATATAATCTACAGGGAATAATAGGATTGTGCGTGGCTGTTGTAAGAGGAAACAATTATTAGTAAGAAATGAAACAAAGATTATTGACAATATTTGCTGTACTGGTATTTAGTATTAGCAGCTTAGCTCAGGGTATTGAATTTGAGCATGGTAATTGGGATAGTGTAAAAGCACAAGCAAAGAAGCAAGATAAAATCATTTTTATTGATTTTTATACTACTTGGTGTGGGCCATGTAAAATGCTTGTGAAAAGTGTATTTCCAAAGAAAGAAGTTGGGGATTTCTTCAACAAACACTTTATCAACTATAAGGTGGATGCCGAAAAAGGAGAGGGAGTTTCATTGGCAAAAAAATATGGAGTTAAAGCCTTCCCCACATTAGTTTTTGTAAATGCTGAAGGTGAATTTCTTCATCAGGGTATAGGAGGTATGCAGGCAGAGGCCTTAATTGACCTTGGAAAGGCCGCCTTAAATCCTGACAAACGACTTGCTAACCTTTTAAACAACAAAGAGATTAAAGATATGCCTGCTCATTTGCGTAAGCTTAAAGCAGAGCGTTTACCATTTGACAAAATATACGAGAGCTACATCACATCCTTAAGTAAAGAGGAGCTGCTTAAACGTGAAGTTTACGAACTAATGGTGGAGTTTGGTGGAAACCGGACGGATGGGATTACTTTTGATTTGATTTATAATAACCAGAAAGGGTTTAAAAAAGTGCTTGGAGACACTGAGGTTAAAAGCTATTTCTACGAGAGATATTTATCTAAAGCTTATCAATTAAAATATTCAAAGAAAGAACCATTGGAGCCTTTCTATGAAGAGGTTAATAACAAAGGTTTCGATTTCGCTGATCAAATTAAAGCAACATTAGAACTTACTGGATATAATTATTCAGGAGATTATGAGCGCTTTGTGAGAGAGGCACCTCTTTATATTGAGAAGTATGCTTTAAATGATCCGGCTGATAAATACCGAACAGTATTTATTGAGGCCTGTAAGTTTGCGAATACCTATCCAAAAATGAAAGAATACATGATTCAGGTAGGAGAGGAATTTATTGCAGCAGATTATAAGGTTACAGAAGTGTGTTCTTTTATTGGTAATAGTTGCAAGGATGGCGGTGATTTAAAAACTGCACTAAACTATTATCAAACACAATCAGACTATTGTAAGGAGAAGGGATTAGAGGATAAAGCAGCCGGCTTAGTGAAAATACTGAACGAAAGAATTGCTGTTATTGAAAAAGGAGATTGGACTTTAAATGCAGAAGGATTTGATCAATTCAATGGACTGACTGTAAATATCACATATTTGAGCACTTCTGATATAGGCGGATACAAAGAAACCGAACGGGTTACTATTGATGATGGGAAGTTTACCCTAAAAGGAAATGCAAAATCAGTTATACCGGCCTATTGGATTATTTATGAAAACAATAAAACAAAATCACTTGGTTCCGTAATTTTAGAACCAGGTACTTTTTCACTGGTTATGGATAGCGAAGGAGTGGCTTTGGTTCATGGTTCGGCCTATAACTATTATACTTACAATGCCTGGAAAACCTCGCCCGACTACAAGAATGCTATAAAGGCAATTCAAGACTATCAGGAATCTCCTGATTTCGACATGCAGAAACCTGAAATGAGGGAAAAAGCCATGGGATTATTAAATGCCAAGCAAAAAATTAAAGATGATTATTTCAAGACGACTTTTAAAAAGAGCCCTGATCCATTGGTGAAAGCATTGGTTACTTATGAAGGAAAGTTGTACGCCGACACTAGAATAGATGATAGTGGATCAAAAAGATTAGAACTATTGGAAGAGTGGCTGCCTGATCATTATTTAGTAAAAACAATGAAATACAATCTTAAACAGGCAAAAGAAGAAGCTACAATGCGAAATAGTGTTGCTGAAGGTAAAGCTGCAAAGATGTTTGTTTCCAAAGACCATAAGGGTAAAGAGGTAAATTTTCAACAAATTATAGAGGAAAATGAATATGTGTTGTTGGATTTTTGGGCCTCATGGTGTAAGCCTTGCAGGGCATCCATGCCTCAGCTGAAAGAGGTATATAATAAATATAAAAAGAACGGTCTAGAGATTGTTTCTTTCTCCATGGATACGAAAAGAGAAGAATGGGATAAAGCATTTAAAGAAGAAAAAATTCCCTGGATTGACATTTCCGATTTATTAGCTACAAAAAGTCCAGTTGCAAAAATGTACGGAGTAACAGGGGTGCCAGTAAGTTTTTTAATTGATAAAAATGGGACTATTATAGCTTCACAAATGCATGGAAGTACATTGTATGAGACATTGAGAAACGTATTTGGATTTTAAAAATTTTTAAGATGAAAAAGTTATTATTAGCATTATTGATGACTACTACAATCATAGGAAGTTGTCAATGCACCGAGAAGAAAAATGATAATAAGTTTACAATAACTGTAACAGGAGCCGAACATTTTCCTGATGATATAAAAGTTTTAATATGGCGTTCTAAGCCGTTTGAATCACCTGAAAGGGTAGAGTATATAGCTGCTGAGGGATTTACCAATGGCAAGTTTGTTTTTGAAGGAGAAGTTGACGAGGTACATATTGTAACTATTGATATGGCAAAAGAAATAGATGCCTACCCATATTCCAGAGTAATGTTTCCTTTAGAACCAGCAGATATAACTATTGATTTTACTGCTGTGAAAGCATACAATTTTAAAGGTGGTAAATATGGAGAATTGCTAGTTAACTCATGGAATAATAATGCTGACTACCAAAAAGCAGTCAAGGAATTTGAAGATTATAAAGCTTCATTGAATGGTAAGTCTTACAATGATATTAAAGACAAAGCAAAGCGAAAGGAATATGCTATGGCTGAATCCAAGTCTTTGATCATAAAGCAAGATATTTTAAGAGAAGCAATTAATAATAGTAAAGATGATCCTTTGGTGGAACTATTAGCTTATGGGGCAAAATATTATGGTGATCCCGGAGTTGATCCATATGAAGTAATTGAAGGGCTGGCCAACAAAGTTGGTTTAGAGCATCGCCAATCTAAAGTTGCAATGCTAGGAGTTAATAGGATGAGGGGGCACTTTGAGGCTAAAAAAGCAATAACTGTTGGTACTGTAATAAAGGATTTTGAGGCAAAGAATCTTGAAGGAGAAACCTTTCACTTAGCCGATGTATTAAAAAGTAACAAATATGTATTGGTAGAATTCTGGGCATCATGGTGTGGGCCTTGCAGGCAAGAAATTCCGCATATGAAAAAGGCTTACAGTAATTTTAAAGACAAAGGCTTTGAGATTGTCTCTTTTACTTTGGATAGTAAGAAAGAGAAATGGGAGGAAGCATCTGAAGAAGAACAAATCCCATGGATTAATACCGGGGACTTATTAGCTCAAACTAGTCCTGTAGTTAAGCTGTATGGAGTTGCAGGGGTTCCTGCCAATTATTTAGTAGAAGCTTCCACAGGAAAAATCATAGCTATAAATATACGCGGAGAAGCCCTGGATCATAAGTTGGAAGAATTGTTGAGTAAATAATTGACAAATGAGAACAAATTCAGCAGGTGCTGAGAGAAATTGTTAGTGATTTACTCGTATATAATTTTTCTCAAGTACCAATCATTTTGCCGGATGCTGAGTTTTTTTTAGATGAAGTTACTTCAGGTGTGTATTATACATGCCTGAAGTTGCTATTTATTAAGTGGTAACACAATAAAACAATTGTAGTAAAGGCGTATTACAATTTGAGTCCCTCCTATAAATAGTAGTTCAAAGTAAATGTTATAAAAAAAGATTTTCAGTTTTGATGAAGTACATTCAATTATTACTAATATATGTTCTTGTTAGACCTCTTGAAACGCAGTGTATTGGTCAGAATTTAAGGGCTGTTGTGCCTCATCATATTGCAGATACTTCCCAAGTACAAAACACTTTTATTGCATGGGGAAAGGAAGAGTTTATTCCAATAGAATCAATGCAACTTTCTGATAATAATAAGGATTTGGAAATCATTACACAAGGTTTGAATAAGTATAAACTACTTGTTTTATCTGAGGGATTTCACAATTGTAAAGAGATGATGCAATTGCACCATCGATTAATAAAGTACTTGGTGGAAGTACATGGCTACAATACGATTATCACAGAAAGTGGTTTGCCTGAGTCGCGTGTGATTTATAATTATATAAAAGGTAAACCTGCATTCAATAATATGTGGGAGACAGGATTGAGTAAGATATATAGCAGTTGGTATGAAGGGAGAGAATTGATTGAGTGGATGCGGAAATACAATAGGTCCAACAATAATGAATTACAATATTATGGGATTGATATTGGAGGCTTTTATAATAATTGGGAACCTCCTTTGGGAACAGTTATTGAATATTTGATGAATTTTGATTCTGATTATGCAAATGAAATAAATACAAGACTTGCCCCTTACCTGAATATACTACGGCAAAATGCCAGAGTGAACTATACGGAAAAGTTAAGTTTGAGGCAGCAATATGAATTAGCACTTATTCTGGATGAACTGGTAGAGTATTTTAGCAAGAATAAAAAAGCCTTGGTAGCTCACAGTAATAATGAGGATTTTGAGTGGGTAAGGCAAACTGCTGTTGCCATGCAAATGGCCGAAAATTACTATCGAAATATTACTAATCTGATTGGATCAGAAACAAAAAAATATATTGGATTAAATGGTCGTGAGTTGGCCATGGCTAATAATGTTAAATGGGTAATGCAACAGCGTAAGGATGCAAAAGTTATCATGATCAATCATGTAATCCACTCTAAAACCTCACCGCAGATACAAGATGGTGTATATGGTAGTTTTACACCCGCATGTGCGTTTTTAAAACATGAACTGCAAGACAGTATGTTTATTGTGGGGATGGCTTACGGAGAAGGAACCTATTGGAAGCAATGGCAAAAGAAAGAAAAACGTTATATAGATACAATATCACCGGGTAAACCAGATGGAGTAGAACAAGTATTGAAGGAAATAGCTAAAGAGAATTTTTACCTCCAATGGGACAAACCATCCGAAGGAGCTGACCAATGGCTCAATGTAATTCAGGAATTGCGTGAAAATGGCTATTCCATAAAAATTAAACCAAGTGAATGGAATGCCTGTATTTATCTCAACAGTGTTAGTCCTGCTAATCCAGCTAATTAAATATATGCAAACAAGTTGAAATGACTATTGACTACAAAACAACAGACAAAATGGCTTTTACAAAAGGAAGAACAATTTTAGTGGCATTGATTATGATGCTGGGAATGATGGCCTGTAATAATGCAGGAAAAAAGGAAAAAGAGCAGAAAAGGGATAAATTCATCCTTAAAGGGAAAATTGAAGGGATGGATAGCGGGTTAATAAAAATACAGTTTGATAAGAAATTTAAGAAAGAAGACACCGCTAGAATTGTAAATGGTGAGTTTACATTAATTAGTGATTATCCTGAACCAACACTTATAGGTATAACAGAGGAAAAGATTGGCCTGATATCTTATATGTTTGCTGAAAATGCAGAGTTTACTCTTACTGCCAATATGAAAAATCTGCATGAAGCAAAAATTACAGGAGGTTCTGCTCATGCCGATATGTTAAAACATGGGCAAATAGTTGGGCATTTGCGTGATACATTAAGTATAGCTAACCTTGAAATGAATATTCATGGAAATAGTTTAAGTAAAGAAAGGCGATCAGAACTAAATACGATTATGGATGAAACAGAGCTGAAAATAAAAGCGATTGATGTGGAGTTCATTAAGAATAATCCAAAGTCACATTATTCGGCTTGGTTAGCCTATTGTCAATTGGTTGGAGCAAGTTTGGAAGAAAAGGCAGAATTGATTGCTCTTCTAGATCCCTCTCTTTATAATACGACTTACATTAAGCAGGAAAGAGAAAAAATAGCCATTGAAAACACTACTGATTCGAGCATTGAAGATTTTGTTAGCCATGCGACTAATATTAATTATAAGGTAGATGAGCAGTTTAAGGGTAAGGAGTTAAAAAATGTTGTTTATCTTGGTATGTTTTCAGATAATAATATTTGTGCACTAACTATAGATGGTAAATTGCAAATTATTGCTCCTAACGGATCAAAACTTACCGAATTCAAATTAGAGCAAAATGGAAGAACAACAGGTTTAGCTGTCGATCAGGCCAATAATATTTTTGTTACAAGTGTTTTGGAGAAGAAAGTACAGGCGAAGTCAAGAGGTAGGGTAATTGAAAAAATAAATCCGATTGGAGTGGAGTGTGCTGTTTACAACGAGAAAGGTGAGAAGAAAACGCAATTTACTTGTGATGGTATAACTACTGCTGCAGGAGTCAGGGTGATGGATGGCAAACTATTTGTTTCGGATAGCAAAAATGGAGTTATAGGTATTTTTGATGCAAAAACCGGAAAACAACTCTCACAAATCAAGAATTTACGTCAATGTTGCGGAATGCTAGATTTTACTTTAAATGATCAGAAGCAGTTAGTAGTTGCTAACCTGGGCGCATTTAGGGTTGAAGCCTACGATTTGAAAGGTATCAGTGTAAAGTCTTTTGGTAAAAGAGGACGTGATATTAATTCTTTTCACGGCTGCTGTAACCCGGTATCAGTATCCTGCCTGAAAAGTGGTGCCATTGTAACGGCCGAAAAAGATCCTACCCAAATAAAAGTTTTCTCGAAAGATGGTGCTAAACAAATCGATGGGATTGAAGAGCTGGTGAAGGGATGTTCATATATTCCTATGACTGTTGATAGTGATGATAACTTGTATTTAGCATCAAGAGAAAAAGGGATTGTGAAGTGTGTAGCTATATAAGAAATTAAACAATGGTGTTTCATTAGGGGGAGTTTTAATACTCAATAGGTCTCATTCGTAAGAATGGGGCCTTTTTTTTAATAAGTGAAGAACGAAGAGTTAAAAGTTAATAGTAAGCATTGTAAGGGTCTCCGGGTGACG
>DIYS01000153.1 GCA_002429115.1 Saccharicrinis sp. UBA6048
CCGTCACCCGGAGACCCTTACGGTTGAGAGTAGTCTTTGAGTTCTGTAGATGCAAATACCGGCAACTCCTCTACACATGGAGCACACCAGGTAGCCCAGAAGTTGACGATGTAAGCAGTGTCTTTCCCGTTTTTAATGCGATCAAGAAACTGATCAATCCTTACCTTATCCACATGCTGAGCAAAGCCTTGTGTGAAGGTAAAGAAGAAAAGAATCAGGTTGATTAATAAAATCCGTTTCATACAAAATGAAACAGACTTGTCATAAGATGGTTCTTTATGAGAATGTTAACGCCTTGTTAAGATGTAATACCATGGCAAGTAACGCGATAACAAAAGTATACAAATTGGATAAACCATCGGTGGAATATATTGAGGCAATGCCCATCCGAACAATAGAGGTATCAGCGCACAGATGCTTAAAAACAACACGTAATATGAGAATGCTTTTGATTTGTAAAACCAACCAGCAAAAAAGGCAATAAAAACATTAATCGGTATTGCCCATAGCATATTATAGTTTTCACCGGTTACGCTGTGGCGCGATAAAAACCATAAAAAGAATATAAGGCAACCCACCAATCCATTAAGCGTAAGAATCAAACGGTTAAAGATAACCATTGGCTTCTTACGCTTGATCTCAAAATAGGCCAATACGATTGATAATAGAGCCAAAATGCCAAACACTAAAACCGGATGAATCCCTTTCTTGCTTTCTATTGGTTCAAACTTTAATATGGTCTTTGTTTTTCCTAACAGGGGGTTAGACTCACCATTACTTATCATTGCTCCCTTCAAATGTTTCTGCAGATAATCAGGAATATACATTTGATCGTACAGCGATGCATCGTCGTCCATTTTTTGTCCAAGAATTATGTCCAGACCATCTGAGATCCACGGCTTATTCACTGCATATTGATGGATTAAATCACGGTAGGTATAAGCTTCTTCTTCATTGGTATTATAGGTAATTTTTCCATCTATATTGGCTTCAAATACATCACGAATTTTAGTGGCACAGTTGTCAAATAAAAAATCATAGCGATACGCCCTGTTTTCTGGCTTGGCGTTCTCCATTAAAGCATCAAAAAGCTTCTGACGCTCAGCTGTAGTGATGTTCAATTCCTCCTCATACACACTTCGCTTATAATACTCATACTCCCTTAAAAAACGTGAGTACTTATTATACACAAGCAGGTAATTCAACTCACCTTTTGCAAACTTCAGATAGAAATTAGGGGTATCAAAATCGAATGTACCATAGTTAAATACGATGTCAATACCAAGCACAGGATCGGCTACACGGATAGCGCTGTGCCCATAAAGTGAGTATAGCTCATTACCAGGCGAACAGGTTAGCAAGGATATTTTTGATTGATCGGAAAGTGGTGGAATGGCCAATGCATTAATTGTCATTGCCAATAATAAGGCTAATATGATGATGTAGCGCATGATTTCTATTTTGCTTCGAAGATAAAAAATATTGAGATGTCAAAAATATATTCTTTACCAAATATCAGCATCGAGTCATTATATTTGCAGCAAACCTAATTGTAATGAACCAACGAAAAGAGGAACTGATCGAATTAATTGAAGGAGGCTGGGAATCCAGGCGATTTAATGAAGTTGCAAAAGAATTAGCGCAAAGTCCTTCAGATATACAATTGCTGTTTGAACTCAATACACATAAAAAGCCAAAAATAGCCTGGCGATCGGCCTATTTACTCGATCTTTCTCATGATGTTGACCCATCCATTCTTGACGATTATCTGAGTACCTTAATTGAGCGAACGCCACAACTTACCTATGAAAGTATCAAGCGCCATTATTTACGCATCCTCTCTCAACATGATCTCAGTGAACTGGCTGATGGCAATTTTCTGGACTGCTGCCTCAACTGGTTGCAAACAGAAGAAACAGCCATAGCCGTTAAGGCACATTGCATGACCATTGCCTATGAATTATGCAAACCTTATCCGGAACTAATACCTGAACTAAGAGCAATTCTAGAGAATTTATTGCCCTATGGTAGTAAGGGTGAAGTCAACCGGGCAAAGAAGATTTTAAAGTTGTTAAAATAATTTATTCTGTTACTTTTGCAGCAATTCTAACCTAAAACATTATTATGAATCATTTTTTCAGGGTGATCCTTATTATCACCATATCATCCTTTTGTGCGCTAACTTCCAAAAGTCAATCTGCTTATCAGCAATTACCTGCCAATTCAAATTCACATTTTGGAATTCAATTTATGCGACCATTATATAAAGGCCTTGAAAGTCAAAAACTATACAGTGGTGTATACGAGTTATTTTACTCTCAAGCGGTGTCATCAAATTGGAGACTAAACTTCTCGATGCCTATTTCAAAATTTTCAGCTACTTATAGTATCTCTACCTTTAACTTTAAGCCTATTCAACCTACATACGTGGATAGTTATATGTATAACTACGTTTTTAATGATGCTGGCGACCCTGTTTTTATCAATACAATAGAAAGCAGTGCACAAGGAGTAGGCAACCTTTCCTTAGGAGCTTCATACATTAAAGAGAGTAGTAATCGATATAATAAATACCTGTTCGAACTTAGCATTCCAACAGCAACCAGAGGAAATATAGCTGTCATTAATCATATGTATTTCACAGATATTATCAACTTTCATAAGTATTCTAATAATGTCACTACGTTATCTTCAAAATATCTATTTGGAAACAAAGTCGATAAAGGCTGGAACTACTTTACCTCAATAGGAATGCAATTTTGTTTCACAGGTAAAGCTGCAGATATAAATGATGACCTTTATCTTAATTATGGTATTGGAGGTGGTTACAAAACGAAATCAATAGCGGCAGCTATTGAAGTTATTGGTATAGGAAACCTGACGGGAGATAGTAGTGATTTTGACAATATTCCGGATAGAACTTTAAATATGGCATCATTTGGAATACACTGGGTTAAAGGTCGCTTTAAACCCTCATTATTTTACTCCCATTATCTTAAAGATGCTTTGAATGATCGTACAAGTGGTACATTGGGCTTTAAAGTAGCTTACAATTTGGCGAAAAAATAATCCATGAAAACCTAACAGGTTTTCGAAACCTGTTAGGTGTAAAATATTGAAGAAATCTACTTCTCTATTCCGTAATCTTTACCAAACTTTTCAACCACATAATCAATATCCTTATCGCCTCTTCCGGATAAGTTGACTAAGATGGTTTGATCTTTCGATAAACTTGGCGCCAGTTTCATGGCATAGGCCACCGCATGCGCGCTTTCCAGTGCAGGAATAATTCCTTCCTGACGAGCCAGTTGCATAAAGGCATCTATCGCTTCTTTATCGCTGATTGTTTCGTAATTTACACGCTTAATATCTTTCAGGTACGAGTGCTGTGGCCCAACACCCGGGTAATCCAAGCCCGATGCCACCGTATTGACCGGAGCTGGTTCACCTTTCTCATCCTGCAACAAGTAACATTTAAAGCCGTGAATCATACCCGGCTTACCTAATGTAAGCGTAGCAGCATGTTCACCAGTTTTAAAGCTTGTACCTGCAGGTTCAACCCCATAGATATTTACATTTTCATCTTGCAAAAAGGCCGAAAATAAACCAATGGCATTAGAGCCACCACCCACACAAGCCACCAGATTATCCGGTTGCTTACCGGTCATTTCCTGGAACTGCTCTTTTGCTTCGCGACCAACAATCGATTGAAAATCGCGCACCATCATTGGAAATGGATGCGGTCCAACCACCGAACCGATGGCATACAATTGATTAACCGGATCTTTCAGGTAAGCTTCAAAAGCGGAATCAACGGCCTCTTTCAATGTTTTTAATCCATGTGTTGCAGGAATCACATTGGCTCCTAAAATACGCATGCGTACAACGTTAGGATGCTCTTTGTAGATATCTACTTCTCCCATATAGATATCGCACTCCAATCCGACCAATGCAGCCGCCGTAGCCAAAGCAACACCGTGCTGACCGGCACCTGTTTCTGCAATAATCTTCTTCTTACCCATCTTTTTGGCCAATAAAGCTTCGCCAAGACAATGGTTAATTTTGTGTGCTCCTGTGTGATTTAAATCTTCGCGCTTAAGGTAGATTTGCGCGCCGCCCAACTTTTCTGAGAGGTTTTTGGCATGGAATACCGGTGATGGGCGTCCAGTGTAGTGTTTCTGTAAATAATACAACTCTTCTTTAAACACTGGATCATCCTTGATGTTTTGATACGCTTGGGTAATCTCCTGCATGATAGGCTCCAGCATAGGTGGTACAAAACGTCCCCCAAATTCGCCGAAATAACCTTCTGCATTTGGCATTACCTCGCTTGTTAGTAATGATTTGTCCATTTAATAATTTAATTATTGGCTATATAGCCGTTATTAATAATTCGAATAAAAAGAAAAGCCGCAGGGTGGAATCCTACGGCTTTCTATATTTTATCTTACAAGCAACTATCCACCATCTGTCAAAGAAGGCAGCGCCACCAATAAGTATTTATCACTTGATTAAACATTCTCTAAATATTATTATGCAAGTATAGGCAATTTAGTTTATGAAGACAACATGACTTCTTACATTATTCAAAATCAGGCGTGCATTTGTCCTCCGTCTTCGGTCACCCGTCCTCGATCTTCAGTCCTCGGTCACCCGTCCTCGGTCTTCGGTCTTCTCTCAACTCTTCACTTTTAACTTACTCCTTCACCTTCATTACATACAACTGACCGTGAACAAAACGTGTTATTTTCACCCGTGTTCCTTTATCAATATAGCCTGTTTCGGCCACTGCATCGTATTGTTCATCGTCCACTTCAATTTTACCGGATGGACGCAAAACAGTGAAAGCAATGGCTTCCTCTCCTACCAATTCCTCCAATGAAGCCTCTACTCCTATATATCCCAACTCAATATTTTCTTCTGTCTGTAATGCTATTTTAGCACCGAAAGTTGAGGAGCCAATCAGTTTTTTACTCAGGTATATAATTGCGAGGAATGATCCGAAAATACCAGATAAAACAATACCTAAGGCTTCCAACAGTTTATTGAAACCAACAGCATCAAAGTTGAACAGATCATTATCCAGTAAGCTTAAAGTTAAACCACTGATCACCAGCACAACGCCAGACACACCGGCCACACCAAAGCCAGGTATCACAAACACTTCGAGTGCAATGAGCACCAGTCCGATAATAAAGATGATTATCTCCCAGTTGGCTGCCAGTCCATCAATATAAAGCGGTGCAAAATACAATACGGCAGCGGTAATTGCTGCAATCAAAGGGAATCCAACGCCTGGGGTTTGTAATTCAAAGTAGATACCTCCCATTATTACAAGGATAAGAATCCCTTGAAAAATAGGGCTCGATAAAAATCCTTTCAGACCATCGTAAAAGGTCGGTTTAAAGGCTGTAATCTTATACTCCTTCACCTTCAGCTTCTTTAGTACTTCTTCGATATTATTGGCCTGCCCTTCACAGAATCCATTGTCAATAGCTTCCAGCGTTGTG
Source organism: Saccharicrinis sp. UBA6048 (assembly GCA_002429115.1). Classification (GTDB taxonomy): domain Bacteria; phylum Bacteroidota; class Bacteroidia; order Bacteroidales; family Marinilabiliaceae; genus Carboxylicivirga. The sequence goes on from DIYS01000153.1 coordinate 5,511, forward strand.
AATGTAAGTATCTTGCCTGTATCGATGACATTCTCAATATAGATGCTTTCATCCACCATCGCCTCGGCAATATGTGGATCTCTGCGCCATACATAGGTCGTATCTTTTCCGGATACAATGGTGTCTTTTCCGTGGGCCTCTGCTGTCGCCCGAATGGTGGAGCGCATGTACGACTGATATTTGTCCGGCATCTTCTCGCCGCTTTGATTAACCACTGTAGCAGCTCCGATATTAGCTCCTGGACGCATATAAATACTATCGCAGGCGATAGAAATGAGTGCACCCGCTGAGGCCGCATTATTATCGATAAACACATGTACCGGAATGTCGCTATTCAGAATTTTAGTGCGTATCGAATCGGCAAACACCACTTGCCCGCCATAGGTATTCATATGAAGCAGCACCATATCAGCCCCAATCTCTTCGGCTTCTTTAAATGCTTCCTGCGTGTGTATCCATGAGGTACTTCCTATTTCGCGGAATATTTTAAAAGTATACACCTGTGTCACTGAAGCACTGTCTGCTGTCTCAGCATATACCTGAAAACTCATCGCCAGCGTTATCAGTATTGAGAGTATTGTCTTTTGAATCATCTGTTCAATATATTGTGAGGTAAATAATTTACTTTAATTCATCGTATCTGAAACAATCGGTAACATGATCGTTCACCAATCCACAAGCCTGCATGTACGCATAGCAGATCGTTGTGCCAACAAAGGAAAATCCATCCTTCTTTAGTTGTTTACTCATTGCATCAGAAATAGCTGATGTAGCCGGAATATCTTTATCTGATTGAAAGTTGTTTTGAATGATTTTATAATCGGTAAACTTCCAGATATACTTATCAAAAGTGCCATATTCCTTCTGAATCCGAAGAAAAGCTTTGGCATTCTTAATGGCGGCATTAATCTTTAAGCGGTTACGAATGATACCGGCATTTTGCAATAATGCTTCTACTTTCTGCTCATCGTAGGCAGCAATGCGTTTAGCATCAAATCCATCAAAGGCCTCCCTGAATGCTTTACGCTTATTAAGGATGGTTGACCAGCTTAACCCTGCCTGAAATCCTTCCAGAATCAGAAACTCAAACAGTTTATTATCATCGTGCAAAGGCACACCCCATTCATTATCATGATAATCACGATATAGATCCGACCCTTCACACCAGATGCATCTTTTCTTCATAGTTTAATATTGATTGGCATTGAAATTACTGAATATTCACAAGCAATCAAAGAAGCCTGAATTATTTCCCATGGCTTTCGCATTTACACCAAATTGTATCTGAAATTAATCAAACAAACAATCATTTACTTATGCGTATAGTAAATACGTATCGGACTTACAGCCCTCACTAATCAGCTTTACGCAAACATAGCCCTATTGGGCTATGCTATTATGTAGCGTCCTTACAGGACTCAATTTTATTGCAGCTATGGCCTGAAAGGCCATTACATAATAGCGCAGGGTAAAACCCTGCGTCTTGAGCAAGAAATAATTGAGCGCTGAAGGTGCGTCGTATTATAGATTCTTATTTAGCTCTTAATCGAATATCATTAAAACGTACTTATCCAAAATATTTCCGCAACAAATTAAATTCGCTGACTGCTTGTTTTCTTTGGATTCATAAAAGTGTCGATTTACACCCCAAAAGTGATGACAAACCAATCAAAGCACTGTTTAGTACTTCAAGAGTACTGCAAAATATTAATAAAGTGCATCAAAATGACTTAAGGCAATAATCGATGGTACAAAAGTGCAATTTAATAGCAGACAAGCGACATTATGTCATAAAAATCAGCATTTAATGGCTCCGGAGTAACTTTTAATGTTTCCCGAGTGGCTTTTAATGCCTGAAAAGTGACATTATGTCACAGAAAGTGAAATTTAATGCCTCACGAGTAGAATACCACGAAGCCACGACGAAACTATGTTCTTTCATAATATCCTAGGTGACTTGGTGGTAAATTTTATAATTCAAATAGTATCTTAAACTGAAATTCCCCGAGAAACTCGGGGAAAGCAGTGTGTTTTTTGGCAGAATATTTAAGCATGCTGTAAATAGTCTTGATACTTTGTACTTGATACTCTTTACTTTTCTGGCTTGTCCAGGTTAGAAATTCTGAAGCTTCGCCAAATAATCACTTCTTATAATATTGTTTGGCTTCGACCATTAACGATTCCAGATTCTTAATGCGGTTTTCGTCGGCAGGGTGCGTGCTTAAGAACTCAGGTGGCTTTTGACCACCACTGGCCGCCATGCGCTTCCAAAACTCAACAGCTTCCTCAGGATTATAACCCGCCATGGCCATAAAGATCAATCCTAATTTATCAGCTTCGTACTCATGCGTGCGTGAATATGGCAGTAATACCCCCACTTGCGATCCCAGGCCAAAAGCGGCCATGTACATGGCTTTCGTTTCTTCCGGTTTTTCATCAAGGGCTACCGACAAGGCGGCACCTCCCATTTGCACACCCATTTGATGACTCATTCGCTCATTACCATGCTTAGCAACGGCATGCGCAATTTCGTGTCCCATTACCACTGCCAATCCAGCTTCATCCTGAGTATAAGGCAATATTCCTGTATAAAACACTACTTTTCCGCCAGGCATACACCAGGCATTTGGCGTATTGTCATCTACCAGGTTAAACTCCCAATCAAAACCTTCAAGGTGGCTTCCATGACCATTATCGTTCATGTACTTCACTACTGCATCAGCAATGCGCTTACCACAGCGTTTTACCATTTCTGTTTGCTGCTTATTGGTCGATAGTTTATTCTCTTTCAGAAACTGACTATACTGCGAAAAACTCATGGCCATCATTTCTGAATCAGAAACTAAATTCAGTTGTTTACGTCCTGTGATAGGTACGGTAGAACAATTAATAAGCGTTACACTAAGCATTAGTGAAACAATAAACAACGGCCATTTTTTTATTACTTTCTTCATAATTAGATAGTTTTTAAATCATCAGAACATTTTGTAATTAATTGACCATCTCCCAAAA
>DIYS01000063.1 GCA_002429115.1 Saccharicrinis sp. UBA6048
AATTTCACCGTTTTTTCCACTTTACCTCCAAAACGGATATGCGGCCAGCTATATTCCTGATCGGCCGGATACACCGGTGCATAATCCACAGGACTTGCATTAAAGGCCAGTGCATACGCTGTTCTTACATCTGCCACACTACCATGGTAGTTATCGTAGGTTGAGAAGGAGTTCAAAGTCAACTTAGCTGTCTTGTTCAGATCAGCATTGATATTCACCCTGAAGTTGGTTTGCTTGTTTTTAATGTTCGCATCAAACTGGTTAAGCGGGTCGGTCTGAATCATACCATTGTTGCTGTTATGATTAACCGACACATAATACTGTACTTTGGCACTACCACCACGTACATTTAAGCCATAATGATTATTGATACTGTGATCTTTAAAAAGAATATTGTACCAATCGTTACCAGGATATACAAAGCTTGGGAAACGTGGATTACCAGTATTCTCAATTCGCTCTCTGCTGTATACCGGTGTCTCACTCATACCTCTGCCGATGATGGCCTGGTTATATAATGTCATATATTGCTTAGGGTCAACTACATCAATTTCGTCGGTAGGCATCGACATGATTCGCTCGTAACGAAAGGTGGTACGGATATTTCCTTCCTTACCTTTTTTGGTTTTTACATAAATAACACCGTTAGCACCACGTGCACCGTACATCGCTGTTGCAGACGCATCTTTCATCACGTTAAATGACTCAATGTCATCCGGGTCGATACGTGCAAGGTCAAGCTTCGAAACTTCAATACCATCAAGTAAGATCAGCGGATCGATATTGGCACCTGTTGCATATGAGGTAATACCACGAATGTAAAACTTAGTATTCATCTCATCCTCTGTTAATGCTCCCGGAGCACCACCAGTATCCCAACCGATAATACCAGCAATTTTACCTGCAAAAGCAGATGTCAGGTCACTATTAGAAGTCTTCAGGTCTCCCGCCTTTACCGAAGTAATGGATGATACAACGCTCTCTTTCTTTTGCTCACCAAAAGCTACCACTGCAACTTCTTCAATACTCTCCACGGAGGGAACCATCTTCACATCAATCTTTTCCTGATCTTCGACAAGCACAATGTGGTTTTTATAACCAATAAAGGTGAATCGTAAGGCATCGTCTGACTTCGCCTTGATTTTATAACGGCCATTAAAATCGGTGATAGTACCTGTTCCACCACCTTGTATCACGACGTTAACACCAGGTATCGGATTTCCTTTCTCATCCACTACCTGACCTTTTATTTCTTTATTTTCTTCGTCTTGAATACGATCTTTAGCCTTAATAATCACCACATCGTCATGCACTTCATACTGAAGATTGGTTTTATCAAGGATTTTATCCAAGACACTTAGAACGTTTTCATCCTTTACGTTAATGGTCATTTGAGAATGCATATTAATATCAGCATCCTTGTACATAAAAGATAAATCCGACTTTCTCTGCAGAATATCTAAGATTTCAACAAGGCTCATTTTATTTGCCTTCAAGCTCACCTTTTCTTGCTGTGCCAGAGAGCTTACTGCAAATAAATTGGAGCAAGTAACCAGAAGTAATAAAGCCGTAAACTTCATAATTAAGAGTGTTTTTTTCCACCGCCCCCACATTATGGGGTACCACAATTCATTCTTTTTCATAAATTTGTCTTTCGCTTAATTAAATAATCTCCCACTCCAATGGGAGGTTTTGAGGGATGTTACCGCATCCCTTTTTTGTTAGTTATATTCCGATATTGTTATTGTATTCCCATTTAACTCAAAATGTGCCACTTCAATTTTTTCAATTAACTCAATAAAAGACTGATAGCCATCAACTCTTTTAATCCGTCCTGTTACCAATTGTTTCTTCACCTCATCGTCCTGATAAATAATTTGTAAATCGTACCAACGTGCCAGCTCTTGCATCACCCCTTCTAAATCTCTGCCTTTAAAAGCATAAAGTCCATCTTTCCAGGATATAAACTCCGTTACTTCCACAAACTTCTTATTAATAGTCATAGTTTCATAACTCAACTTTGCCTGTTCACCTGGAAATAAGTCGAACTTCTCAAAGCGATCATCTGTTGAAATCAATTCAACACGCCCTTCAACTAACGTTGTTGTAATACTATTCTCTTCTTTGTAATTACGAACATTAAATTCAGTACCCAATACACGTACTTGCTGGCCACCTGTTTCAACAACAAAAGGAACTTCCTTGTTTTCAGCCACATCAAAATACGCTTCCCCTTTTACTTCAACCAATCGAATTCTGTCATTAAATACCGTTGGGTATTTTAGCTCAGATTCAGAATTCAACCATACTTTAGTTCCATCGGCAAGGATAACTTGAAATTCATGCCCCCTTGGTACAATAAGCTTATTAATCTCTGATTCAATGTTATTTTTGCTTGTATAGGCAATAATACCCTCATCGGCTACTAAAGTTGTATTGTCCTTGTATAGAGTATCCAGTTCAGTCTGATCCAGAGCCAGCTTTTCTCCGGATGAAAGAATTAATTGTGTTCTTTCGCTCTCTTTTTCAACCACTATTGTTTCATCTTCAACAACTGAGTTGGTCTGAAGCAGCAAAATAACGCCAATAGCTAACGGTATTAATATAGATGCTGCATATGCACTTATTCGTCTCCAGTTTATTATTCGAGGTTGAACTATATCATTTGCCCTATCACCTACTCTTTGCTTAAATTGGGCATATGCATTATCCACATCAACTTCAGTAGCTCTTGAAAGAAATTTCTCAAAATTCTTCTCCTCCAATAAACTTTCAAACAATTTTTTATTTGAAGCTGATTGACTCATCCAATCATCCAGATCCCGCATTTCGTCAACACTAATCTCTTCCCTTAAATACTTAACTATAAGGGATGAAACCGGATCTTCAAATTGATTATTATTGTCTTTTACTACCATATCTTTTTTGGTCTCCATTCTTAACACACTAAAATTTAAAAAAGGGGGTAAAAGAAATTTTAAAAAAATACCATTCTTTTTATTTCTCTTTTCAAAGTGCCAGATTCAATAGTTAACTGAGCCACTTGTAATTCACACTTTTCTATAATTGAGATATTGGTATCACATTTAATTAACCAATCAGAATAAATAAGAGGTATGTAAGGTTACCAAGGCGCTCTCGCATAAGTTTTTTAGCCCGCTTTTTATGTGCCTTAACGGTATCAACCGTGATTGACAATTCTTCGGCGATTTCAGAAGCCTTCATACCAGACAATGACAACTCATAGATTTTTTTACACTGAGTCGGTAAGGTATTAAATACGGTTTGCAACTGTTGATAAACTTCTTCTTTTATAATATCATGACTTATTGGAAGTTCAAAAGCATCTTCATCCGGGAGCTTACTTATATTTTTTTCTTTAACAGAGGCATCTCTTAAAAAATTTAAGCATCTGTTTCGAACCGAACGGTATAAGTATGGCTTAAGCTTTTTTATCGTATTAAACTCATCCGTTTTGTTCCAAACATCAACAAAGAGTTCTTGTACAATATCCTCTGCTTCATTAGTATTATTAACGATTGTCAATGCATAATTAACCAATGGTTTATAGAAACTATTGAAAACTTCTCTAAAAGCTTCTTCCGAATTTAAGTTGATATGTTTTGACAATGCGTCCAATTCTGGTTATAACCTAATTTGAATAACTGTAATATTTAACTTTTATTACTTTCAAGTTACTACAATTTATATGTTTTAATGAAAATCCGCGTGTTTTAGTTCACACCTTTTTGTAACATCTACTCTTACTGAAAAAAAATATTATCCCCGCCTGCTTAGACTGTTATTATTTCAATTGGTTGCGTCATTTTTTAAAAAAATTTATCTTCATAAGAACATTTTATGAAACGGATTCCAAATGCAAATCAAAAACAAAATCTTTAACGAATTAAATTTAAAAGAGTTATACAACATCCTCCAACTCAGATCAGAAGTTTTTGTTGTAGAACAAAACTGCGTGTATAACGATTTAGATGGTAATGATGAACCCGGGCATCATATATTGGCTTGTAACAATGATGAAATTGTAGGGTATTTAAGGGTTTTGCCACCCGACACGCGTTTTAAAGAAGCCTCAATAGGTCGCTTAGTTGTAGATAAAGACCACCGTTTTAAAGGTTTAGCACGAGAGCTGATGATTTATGCGTCCGATTGGATATTTACAAAATGGAATGCTCCTAAAATACAGATTAGTGCACAAAAGTATCTTAAAGGATTTTACCTTAGCCTTGGTTATAAAATAGTATCTGACGAATACGTGGAAGATGGGATACCTCACCTGAAAATGGAATTAACAAATAAGAATGCTAATAACCTTTAGGCCTTAAGGCAAAACAAAACTGAATTAGTTATACTTTTATAGGCTATGAAAGATCAAAAAGCAATATTACATAAATGCCTGCGTAACGACTGGCCGGCTTTCGTAATTTCTGGCACTGACATATGTGCTGTTGAGGCAATGGAAGGGTATTTGGAGGTGGCACGTAAAAAAGGATGCAGCCAGGAGTTTTTAGAAGATATGCAATTGGTAATTGATGAAATGCGCCAATTCCAAAAAGAAGAGCCTGAACACATTAAGGTACCGGATTAATCAATCTCATATGACTGCGAAACGTATAATAAAACCCTGGTTGATTGTGGGATTACTTTTGGTGATTCCTACCAGCTTATTTACGGCCATTGAATTATTGCAGTTAAATGATCAGGAAGAAGTTATTGAAACGATCTACGCCAAACAGTTGGAATCAGTGCTTTACTCCATCAACCAGTATGCCGATGATTTGAGTAATGTATGGATCAATGAACTTTATCAGCATCTGGATTTATCTGAACACCAAAGTACCTTTTCGAGCACCGATCATCTTCAGCCTCAAGCCGGATTATTTATCCTGCATCCAATCGATTCTCTGTCGTTAAACCTCAACAACTTTCACATTGAGAATGATACACTAAGTGCGGAAATAGTCGAGCAATTAAAGTTAAATCAGAATGAAATAGCACAACTGCAGCGCTATTCAAAGAGTGGTTATCGCAAACTAATTGGCATCGATCTGGACTATAATGAGCATACATCCATGATGGTGTTTGTTACTGAACATGAAGGTCGGCAATTTCTTAACCTGATTATACTTGATGCATTCCGGTACATTCAGGAAGTATTATCGCCGAGGCTACAAATGGTGGCCGGCGACAACCTGATCATTGTTGTAACTCATCAAAAAACACAAAAAGTAATTGCCAGCAGCCTTTTAAATACGGTGCCCGATCAGGTCGTTAAAGAACAAAGTATCTGGTGGCTGCCTGATTATGTACTGGGCATTCAGCCCCAAGGCATCAGCATTAGTGACTTAGCTCAAAAAAGAGCATCGCAAAACATTAGTTTACTGCTTTTGGTTGATGTTTTATTGATTTTTGGTGCCTGGTTATTTTATCGCAATGTAAAACGCGAACTTCATCTTGCCAAAGTAAAATCTGACTTTGTTTCCAATGTATCACATGAAATACGTACCCCGCTGGCCTTAATAAGTATGTATACCGAAACACTCCAACTAGGGCGCCTGAAAGAAGAAAGCAAAAGGCAAAAATACTACTCGATCATCTTTCGCGAAACCCAACGCTTATCGGGCATTGTTAATAATATTCTGAATTTTTCGAAGATTGAAAGTGGCCGGCAGAAGTTAAATTCTTCATCGTCTTATATTAATGAGATTGTTGAAACAGTTGCTAATAACTACGATTACCATTTAAAAGAGAAGGGCTTTGATTTGACACTCAAGCTCGATGATCAACTTGACTTTATCACTATTGACCATCAGGCAATCACTGAATGCATCATCAACTTGCTCGATAATGCGATAAAATACAGTGCCGAAACCAAACAAATCGGTATTGCCACAGGACAAACCTCAACGCATCAATTTGTAGAGATAACGGATAAAGGCATTGGCATCTCAGCCAAAGATCAAAAACATATATTTGATAAGTTTTACAGAGTAACAAAGGGCGCATTAGCCCATCATGCTAAAGGTTCCGGGCTTGGATTAAGCATTGTGATGCACCTCGTTAATGCACATAAAGGAAAAATAGAGGTCAGTAGTAAGGAAGGACAAGGAAGTACGTTTAGAATATTATTACCAACTACCCCAATAAAACAGAAAACATGAAACGCATTTTAGTAGTTGAAGACGAACCGGATATGCAATCGGGCATTAAAGATAATCTTGAGTTTGAAGGTTATGAAGTAGAAACAGCCTCTGATGGCAAGGAAGGCTTGAGCAAAATACTGAACCAGTCATTCGATCTTGTTCTGCTGGATGTAATGCTACCGCACCTCAGCGGCTTTGATGTTTGTAAGAAAGTGCGACATGAGAATAATGATACGCCTATCATTTTTTTAACCGCCAAAGGCGAAGAGATTGATAAAGTGATCGGTCTTGAATCTGGTGGTGACGATTATCTGACAAAACCATTTAGCTTACGCGAGTTATTGGCGCGTGTTAAAGCCGTATTGCGCCGAACCGATAAACAATCAACATCAAACCCAAATACATCCATTACAATTGGACGACTGACTGTTGACTTCAACACCTACACTGCAAGCATACAAGGCGAAGCTATTAAGATGACCAGTAAAGAGTTTGAGATTCTTCAATATCTGCTAAAACACAAAAATGCCACCATAAGCAGAGACAGTCTTCTTGATAATGTTTGGGGGTACGACTTTCAGCCTACAGCGCGCACTATTGATAATTTTATTCTGAAACTACGACAGAAGATTGAGGATAATCCTAACGATCCGCAAATCATTATTACGGTTCATGGAATGGGGTACCGCATGGTTTTTCATTAACTTTCTTAGCATCTCAAAGATGCTTAGAAAGTACGTAAAAACACATCGCTGAAATATTGAATTTTATTGATTTGTAAAAATGTTTTTTTCTAATCAATAAACAAACTCTTCAAACCCCTATCAAACAGACACATAAACAACTCCGCAAATTACCATCTACTCGTTAATGACATTTCTGTGACAATTAATGACAACAGATGATATCATTTTGACCTGGTAATGTTATCGCCCCTCTACATTTGCTTTTGTAAATAAGTTAATAACCGCATTAAAAACTTGAATTATGAAAGCGAGAAATCTATTTTCAGTATTGGTACTTTTTGTAGCATTTAGTACAGCAACATTGGCACGCACACCTGAAGAAATAGCATTAAAAAAGTGCTGCAAGCAATTAAACAAAGAATTGCGCCGTAGCTTACGAGGGCCTAGTTTTGAATACTTACAGCCAGATTGTTGTGAAAGTGTTGTTGTCAAATTCAGAGTGGATCGCACCAACAAGTTAATCCTTCATAAAGTCATTGGAGAAGATGAACGCTTGATGGAATACATCGAAGTTGCACTAAAAGACAAAGACATTTATGCTGTAAATTCATCTTTACAAGGCAAAACGCTTCGCTTTCCGGTGAATTTCCAACATGTTAAACATTAGCAATTGTCGCCTGGATTTTTTCGAACGCTAACAATTATCTATTTTTAATCGTCAAACAAATAAAGCATGTCCAAAACACTACGATACATTATGCTGCTAACAGGGGTGATACTCGCCAATATCTCCCTTCTAAACTCCCAGATCCTTCAGGAGGAACAATACCTTGAGGGTAACTGGAAGTTTTCTATCGGCGATGATGAATCGTGGAAAAGTGTTGATTTTGACGACTCTGACTGGACGTCTATCCGTGTTCCATCATCTTGGGAATCACAGGGGTTTAATGATTATAATGGATATGCCTGGTACCGTAGAAAAATAAAAATAGAACAGTTACCTCAGCATGACATGATCATAAAAATTGGTTGTATTGACGATGCTGATGAAGTATACTTTAACGGGCGATTTGTTGGAAAAAATGGAGGATTTCCACCATACGTTAAAACAGCTTACGAAAAGGAACGCATATACACGATTCCTAAAAGCTATTGGCGAAAAGGTGAAAATGTTATCGCTATACGCGTATATGATTTTTATAATGAAGGAGGAGTTATTAGTGGTCCCGTTAAGCTTTACAGTGATATTACATCTTCATTGTTGTCAATTAACCTGGCCGGACAATGGAAATTTAAAGTACATAACCAAACAGGTGCAGAGAAAGCTGATTTCAACGACACAAGTTGGAGCCATATACGAGTTCCTTCAATGTGGGAAAAGGAAGGTTGGGAAAACTACGATGGTGTTGCCTGGTATCGGAAAAGTTTTGATATACCTGAACATTTAGTCAATCAAGAACTAATACTTCTTCTTGGTAAAATTGACGATTCGGACAAAACATGGTTTAATGGTACCAAAATTGGCGGTGTGTCGCCGGGCAATTTGCGCTCATCACTAGCGCGAGGCCTCGAAGGTACTTATGACAGTTATACCACTATACGCGCCTATAAAATACCTCAAAGCAGTATTGTTAATGGTAAAAACACCATTGCTGTTCGGGTTGTTGATACCGGCATAGACGGAGGTATTTACCAAGGAATTATTGGTATAATGACAAGGGATCAGTTTGATAATTACACAGAACTTGTCAAGAAAGAGCCAGATTTATTTAATCTATTTTGGAACTGGATAAAGGATTAATATGAAACTAAATATCAGACATATCATCCTTTCATTCTGCTTTGTTACTGCTGTATTTTTAACAAGTGCTCAAGAACTTTATGACTATCAATCACTCAGCGGGAAGTGGTATTTCACAATTGGTGATAATCCTGACTGGGCTCGTTATCATTTTAATCATTATGAGTGGGATCAAATTCAGGTTCCATCAAGATGGGAACAAGAAGGTTTTAGTGGTTATGATGGATTTGCATGGTACAGGCGGGAAGTAAACATCTCTTCATCTGCAAAAAACAAAAGCCTTTGGCTTGACATGGGTTATATCGATGATGCAGATGAAGTATTTATAAATGGTAAGTTAATTAATGGCTCTGGTAGCTTTCCTCCAAAATTTAAAACTGCTTATAACGCCCGTCGCCTATATAAAATTCCAGCTCATGTTATTCGTTACGACGATACAAATGTGATCGCAGTAAGAGTGTACGACTCTTATCATGAAGGTGGTATTGTCTCAGGCGATATCGGACTTAAAGCTGAAATTAACCCATTATTATTAGACCTGCCACTTGAAGGTTATTGGAAATTTAAACCAGGAGACAAAAGCTATTATAAACAACCAGCCTACAATGATAATAACTGGAATGAAATATATGTACCAAGAGCATGGGAAGCACAAGGGTATGATCGATACGATGGAATAGCCTGGTATAGGAAAACAACTCAATTACCTGAAGCACTGAAAAACCAAAAGCTGGTGCTTATGCTTGGTAAAATTGATGATGTGGATGAAGTATATATTAATGGTGAGTTAATTGGCCAGACGGGAGAAATAAGCGATGGACATTTCTGGCCTTACAATGAAGCTTACAGAGCTCTTCGAGGTTATATAATACCGACTCATTTAATGACCCAGACATCACAAATTACAATAGCTGTAAGGGTGCAGGATCGAATGCAAACAGGAGGTATTTACGAAGGTCCGGTAGGTATTATCACAATGGATAAATACATTGAATACTGGCATACTAAAAGTGGAAAATAGGAACCGGCATAAGGCATAGGTTGAATCATACACCTACAAAGTCCGAAATGAATCATTCACCATATCGATAATGCCCAATGATTTTATAATCAAATAAACAATCTTCAATTACCTGTCCGGCTCCAATATTATGAACGATCATTAATCGCTTTCTATCCTTCGATTTTTTATTGACGACAATGCCAATATGAGTTAATCCACGACCCAAATCCCAACATACGATATCGCCTGGTATATAAGATTCTGCCCTTGAAGTTAATGGTAATTGAGTTCCGAAACGAGAAAAATAAACCATAAGATTAGGTACTCGCCTATGATCAATATTTCTATCCGGCTTTGTTAATCCCCAGTTTTTAGGATACAAACTAAAATTTGCCTTCATATCTTCATGAACCAACTTTTGAAGGTCGATTCCAAACATACGATAGGCTCGTATTACCACATCTGTGCATACACCACGATCTGATGGCACATCGCCATTCGGATAATCAAGTCTATAGTAAGACGGATCGTATACAACCTTATAATTAGTTAGTGTTATTGTAGAATCAGCCAATCGTTGCGAGAAATTATTCTGGGAAAAACCATCGACTACATTAACTAGAAATAATAGAAATGCTATAATAACAAAGTGGACTTTCATAATCGCCAGTTCTTAAATATAATTCTTTCGTATTTTAGTATTACCTGATATATCAATTCGTCAAAATTCATTTCCAATATAAGAAATCTAATTTAACTTGACCATCTCCCAAAAAAC
>DIYS01000066.1 GCA_002429115.1 Saccharicrinis sp. UBA6048
AAAGCGAAACTGTTGCGATGTGAATTCCTTTTTCCTAAAACGGGTTCTGTCATATAAGTAAGAAGAACTGTCTCTCTTCTTCACAGATTTTTAAGGCACATTCACCAACAAAATATATTTTGGTAACTCAAAACCGTTTAGGTGATATATATCTTTTTAACTTTTCCGGTGCTTTGCCATATCTCAGACAATCGGCGTTCTCGAGCGAGACAGCCTGTAAAATGCTTTGCCAGTGATAGAAAAGATTGACAAAGGAGCGGCAGACTTCACGTCCATAGTATTGCCGAACATAAATAAATAACTGAACACGACAAATATTCTGATCGCATTTTTTAATCTTGTTTGAAGCGTTATTGGATTTCCGAAAAGTAGTCCACGTAACATGACTTGTGGGAAGTGACTATTTATTGCTATTGTATTTGTTAACTCTGACTTAAAAGTGATATTTCTGTCACTTTTAAGAGGTCAAGGCAAAATGTAAAGTTGATAAATACAGTGCGAGTATTTTTTTGCAGTAGTGAATGAATGCTCATGCATTGTCTGTTGAGTCTACTGGATTATAGCTCAGGCTTTAATTTTAAAAAAATCAGGTTTGACTGTTTTGAAAATAACAATTGATTGAAAGTTTGAGGAAATTATGTAGAAGGATCTCAGACAACGAAATAAAACTCCTCCCGCGTCTCAGTCAGCGCCCTGATCCTAACGATCGATATTGAAACGCCAGATTGACATGAACTGTCGTTGTTTGGTCCCAGCAGCTTGTATTTGGCATAGCGATAATCTTAAAAGCTTTTCACTCTGTCTTACCGTAAAAAGTTCAAAGTTATAATTATTTTCCCTTCTCCGATCGTTTGAAACCGCACATGGCCGCGAACCCTCTAAACTCTAGACAGCGAAAAAAATTCTGAAATCAATTGCAGTCATTTCGCAGTGGACAGAACGAAGAAAGAAATCCACGATCGACAAACTACAATGAACCATTTCGATTTTAGCATATATGATTTTCAACTCAAAAACTTTCAGGCCTTTCAGTTGTAGTTCCCAGTCCATTAAGATGTGAAAAACGTGTTTTGGGATTTGGGTATGGGGATACCCAAAACACGGGGATACCCAAATCACTGTAAAAGCGCTCATCTGGATCGAGCCTGAGATAAGAGGGGGAACCGCTCTGAAAAAACGTTTTCTGGGCCATGCAAGCCTTATTATTTTGGCCTACGAATTATTAAAAGCTCGTTAACTGAATCAGTAGTTAATTTCTAAAGATAATCCTTGTTACGTTGCAAAGCATGTAACATCATACAAGCTAGTCATTCACTACATGGCAGATGCACGCTATTTTTTTTTTTGCAGTTGAGGTGTTCATCCAAACATCTTCACTGTAAGAACTAGAGTCTTACCTTATTAGCACCTTTGATCCACTGAAATACTACTATACTGTTTTCGTTAAGCCAAGACGCTGTAGCTGGCAATGAACGTTAACTGATAGTTTTCGTGATGAAGCCTTCCGAATTGTATAAATGAATCAATTGTAAAATCGATCACGCACTGATGTTCGTGACATCATCAAACCACGCGATGTCATTTTGACCCATTTTATCTTAGCGGCATTCTTGGAATGTCTCACCAGCGCACGATAGCTGGAGCTTCTGAACGTGTTGGCCCCAAGTCGCGCTCATGCAAGGGATGAGGAGCTTGACATCTGCTCATTGAGTAAGGTAGGGAATCAGCTTCGAACGTCAGAAGGAATTATAGAAAATCAAAATAAGTCTTTTGGTAATTCTTTAACACAAAAAGTGGAACTAGCGTTCATATAACGTGTCGTGACAATCAAGCATCAAGCTACAGGGCGGTACGTATCAATCAACGGCATTTTGTTCACTCAGTTCAAAATAACACGCGGAGCAGCGACACGATAGCAGTACGTACGTTCAACGGACAACTCGACATCAGCAAAGCCGCTATAATTTCAAAACTCGCAGTGTTAAACTGGTTCAAATCTAAATCATGAAAGCAGCTCTCGTCTTTTTCTATAGTGATAACACACTTTTAGTCAGAAAGCAATCGCAGTGTATTTTACGAACTTCGTTCGAGCAAGGACAAGAGGTTGAAGTGAAATGTGGGGGATGTCCATATGTTGCCTTAATCTTGCGGACAGCAGGTATGTTAACTGAAAAAGTTATTTACACCGTAATCCCCATATATATAATATACTTTTATATTATTAACATTTAGTTTCTTCATTTGATAGACAGAATTAAATGTACTGATATCACGTATGTACGTCCCGAGAGGTACAGTCAAATCTCAGATCGATCATCCCTCGAGATCGATTTCAACAAAACAAAGCCCTTTGTTGTTTTAGATACATCATCAACGAAAGTTGCATGGTTTAATGGCAAATATTTCAAAAGGTCGAAACTCCGATAAGAATTTTTCCTAAAGTTTAAGTCCGTGATACACTGCATGTACGAATAGAAAAGATTTTTTGTTAAACTAGATTAATGGTCCTGAATTCGTTTCAGTACTTGCAGTACAATTAAATTTAAGATTAAAGATTAAATCTCTGGTTGCTTATATTCATCATATTCTTGTATTGTTCATGTTAAGCTTATGTTTGCGAACGAATTTTTTCTAATGTACGAAACAAATGGTTCAAAAATGCACACTTACGTTGACGTGAGAGGGGCAATTCACTGTACACCACAAAAGAGAACGCATATTTAATTATATCCGAGTATATTGTCACTCTATGAGCAATTATATATTGTATATGTGTTATCATATCATGTAATTCACGTGCTTGTGCGTTGCAATGTGCTATTTGCTAGATAATGAAAAATCATTGGACCTTGCCCTGAAGGAGGGGTTACAAATCCTTGAGAATTTTTCAAAGGAAGAGAAAGGTGAGCTTACAGTCATTATCATATTCACAGCAAGAATGTATATTAAATAGGTTTCAGTGGTAAACTAATAATTTCAAGATATTCCATGGCCATTTGAGTTATTTGACATGGATACAACTTTAAAACTCAGATATATCAAAATGGGCATACCCCAAATTCATTTCCACCCCTAAGAGGTTCCAAATTATTCAGCAACCCACTTCTTTTCAAATAAATAGAAATAAAATCTATTTTTTCAAATTGATAACCCTGGGTGATAATTCTAAAGAGCCCCGAAAGTTGCAACAATTCCCCCCGTCATTTTTGTAGGGAAAAACCCCCGGAAACGAAATGCACTGAAAAAACAGAGTTCATGTCCACACAATTAAGTAAATAATAGTTTGCTTTTGACAGAATTCAAAAATTCAATGTATTGTAATGTCTCTATATTTATTAGGACCTGAATGGCAATCAAACATTGTCAAAATTCTTCTGAGTTCCCTGCCAATCCCAAGCACAGAGGTCTCCTCTAAAGAAAAATCAAGCAAAGGACGCAAGCGTAAAGCAGTGGATTACAGAAACAATGGTATTTACTCATGATCATGCATGAAGGCCATAGGCTTTTAATATTAAATGTTTATAAGGATGTGGATATATTTTGCAAATTACATTGTACATCACCTCTTTCATACCATAATCTGTAGTGTATTATACATACAACACTTTCCATATAAAAAGTATTGTAACAAGGTCT
>DIYS01000127.1 GCA_002429115.1 Saccharicrinis sp. UBA6048
TGTTGCAGCGGATCAAAATATAGTCCGGCCATTTGCCCGCCATATTGAGCAGGATAAGAAATATTAAATCCTCGCATACTGGCATACAAGCCATTAACATTAGCGTTTATTGCATTTAGTGACGAATATGCTGCCTCTTCCGTCTGCACGTAATATGGCTTTGCTTCATCAACATCTGACCAAAGGTCGCAGGCAACCATAGTCAGACACATTAAGCTTATAGATAAGTATTTAAATATATGTCTCATTATTCAATCGATTTAATCATTAAAATGTTACTTTAAGTCCCATTGTGTAGGTGCGAGCCATTGGATAAGCATCACCACCCTGCACACCACTTGTCACAGATCCCGTATCTCCCGGTTGATTGCCAGGCATGGCCATTCCCTCTGGGTCAATTCCCTCATATTTTGTGAAGGTCAATAAATTAGTTCCTCCCACATATACGGTCATGCCACTAATGTGAAGCTTATCAGTAATATGCTCAGGTAAGCGGTAGCTTAAATTAACAACCTTTAATCGTAAATATGAGGCATCTTGCACCATCCTATCATTACTGGATTCTTTAAAGAATGTATTATGAATGTTATTATAAGCAAGCATTGGATACTCAGCGTTTTCATTTCCCTCCGTGTAGGTGTTATACAAAGCCTCATGCCCCATATTACCAAACAACTTCGCATCCATATACATAGGACCTGCATTACGCCATAATCTCTTATTTCCAACTGAATATTGGAATCCAGCAGTAAAACTCAGGTTTTTATATTGCAAGTTGGTTGAAAATCCACCAAAGAAATCTGGTTCCTGAGTACCAATAATGGTTCTGTCAAGCTTATCGACTTTACCGTCGCCATCACGATCTTTATATAGATAATCACCAACGCCAGTTGTAGCATCCTGATAGAAAGGAAACCCTTTAGCCTGTGCTTCTGCATTTAATTGATCGATCTCTCCTTGATCTCGAATAACATGTGATACCTCCAAACCACTTATTATACCAATTGGTTCACCTTCGACAAAATCGTTTAACATAAACTGATTAAGAGCATTATTCTTAATGCTTTCCAGCACATTACGGTTGTAGGCAATATTTAAATTAAGATTCCAAACAAAGTCATTGGTACGAATAATGTCTCCTCCCAGTTCAAACTCCATTCCCTTATTACTTATCTCTGCACGGTTAGCTTGCATTATAGTAGCACCTGTTTCAGGATAAACTGGTGTAGGCATAATAGCATCACTGGTGTATTTATCGTAGAAATCAACCCCACCATAAACACGGTTGCCAAGCAAAGCAAAATCTAATCCAATATTGAATTCTTTGGTTGTTTCCCATTTCACATCTTCATTTGGATATTCATTTTCAGGCAGTAATGTTACATTACCCATATAGCTAGGTGCATAAGCTGGTGTTGTCCAATAACGCAAGTAACTGAAGTCAGAAATGTTTGCCAGCCCTGTTTTACCGTAAGAGGCTCTCAATTTTAATACATCAATAATATTCTGATTACGCATAAAATTTTCCTGCGCAATATTCCAATTTACAGCTCCCGATGGAAAGTAACCGCGCTTATTGCCAGGCCCAAACTTTGAGGATTCATCAGAACGCATATTAGCAGTTAGGGTATAGCGACCTTTATAGGAGTATTGCAAACGCGAGAACCATGAATTCATCACATTATCCACCTTCTTCTCTGAAGATCTTAAATGTTCGCCTGTATCAGCATGCGTCATATACACATCATCACCCAGATTTTGATAACTGTGACTCTCAGACTCTGATCTGATTTTGTTGGATGAGATTCCAGCCATCAAATCGAAGTTATGATCTTCAAATTGTTTCGTATAATAGGCCTGTAAATTTAATGTGGTTGATAATGTATTAGAATAATTCAAATTTTTAGAGTTATAGTTCTTTATTCCAATAAGTATATCTTTTGCATCCAGTGGCTGAAAATTATTCCCTTTACTTGTAAAATTGGCAACATTTAAATCTGCTTTAAATCTAAGGTCTTTCACTGGCTCCACTTCTACATAACCATTCGCAAATACCGACATTGACTTGGTTGCATTATTATTTAATGCTGAAGAAACCGGATTTGGCCTGAGCACATTATATAATAACATTCCTACTGGAAGCGCCGTTAAATTACCAGGATTAAATTGCCGAACATAATTATATCCTGTTTCATCGAAAATGGTAAAATCAGGTCGTGCCTGTAAAACCTCTTGTAAGGAAGCACCATTACTTGATGAATTTTTTGCACCACTTACATTTAATGTAGTACCCAGTCGTAACCATTTATTTGCATCCGTATCAAGTGATAATCTCGAACCATAACGTTTCTGGTTATCACTATACATCAAACCATCCACATCATTATAATACATTGATGCCGAATAATTTGTTTTTTCTGTACCACCTGATAAGCTAAGATTGTATTTCTGTACTGGTGCGTTGGTATTATAAATCTCATTTTGCCAGTCGGTATTACCGGCACCCCACATGTCAACCATTTTGCGTTGCACAAGATCGAAATAGGTATCATTGAAAGTACCATCTCCATTGTAAATCAAGTTTGCTGCTTGATTGGTACCACCAAATTTATTGTATGTATTAACAGCTATCATCTGATGCAAGCGCTTAAACTCATCAGCATCTAATAAATCCCACTTCTTCACCGGATTTGAAATAGAAAGAGAGGCATCAAAGCTAACTGCCAACTGGCTATTGCGTTGTCCTTTTTTAGTAGTAACAATAATAACCCCATTAGCTCCTCGTGAACCATAAATAGCTGTTGCACCGGCATCTTTGAGCACTGTTATACTCTTAATATCCGTTGGACTAATAGATTCTAAAGGATTTTGTCCTGCACCACCCGAAACCTGATCTGTATTAAACTCTACTCCATCAATTACATATAATGGTTGGTTATTACCACCTGAAAACGGAGATGTAATACCTCTCAAACGCACCGTAGATGCTGAACCAGGAGCTCCCGAACCTTGTGATATTTGTAAACCCTTAATGTTACCACCCAAGATATTCTCAAAGCTGGTAACACCAATGGATTGTTGCTCTATTTCTTCGGCTTTTATCTGTGAAATGGCCGACCCAATACGTTCACGCTTTGTTGAACCATAGCCAACTACAACAACTTCATCTAATCCTTCTGTTGAGGCACTTAATGTAAAGTTTAGGTTTGTTTGTCCTTCATAAACTATTTCTTTACCCTCAAAACCCAAGCTTGATATTTCAAGTACTACATTCTCCTGTGCATCAAACTGAAGATTATACTCACCATTAACATCTGTAACAGTACCAATGCCAGTACCTTTAATACGGATTGCAGCAAAGGGTAACACCTCTCCTTTTTCGTCTTTTACAGTTCCTGTGATGGTGATCTTTTCAGGTTGTACCTCAGTTACAGTTCTTGGTGCCTTTTTATTAATCACATAAATACCATTCTTCAACTGAAAGTCCAGATCTGTATCTTTTAAAATTTCTTTAAGTACATACTCCAAATCACCTTCCGTTTCCACATTCAGGCTGGAGTATTGCTCTACCATCGCTGAATTAAAAGTGAATACAAAATCGGTTTGGTTCTGAATTTTCCACAACAAGTCGGAGAGAGATATATTCTTCTCCTTCACCGTTAACTTTTCATTCTGTGAGTGCACGGTAGCCGATAGCTGCACCATTCCCACGATCATTAAAACAACTGACAATTTCATAACTTTGTACAGTTTTTGCATCTTACCTCGTTCGAGGAAGACCGGTTCACGATTTTTTTTCATAATTTTAAAATCTATTTACGTTAGAACTAGCTGACTGCAATCAGCTTTTTAACTTATGGAGGGAGTATTACCAGTACTCCCTTTTTGTATTTAATTTACAGACTGTATAACTATATTCTTACCTGTTACTTTAAATTTCACGGTTTGTGTCAACTCCAAGGCTTCCAATATCTGCTTAATATCCTCCTGACGATTGGTATTGAGTGAGAAGCGTTCATTTTTCATTGCTAAATTCTGATAAAAGATATCACAATTGTACCAACGTGCCAGATCAGTGACAATTTGGTTCAATGGTGCATTTTTATAAACAAATCGTCCATCTTTCCAGGCACTGTAAAGCGATGCATCTACATCAACCAATTGTAACTTGTTTTGACCATCTATAATAGCTTGCTTATCGGGTTGCATCACTAGTTTTTCTTTGCCTGCAGATAAAGCAATACTTCCTTCCACCAAAGTTACCACATTTGTTTTTTCATCGTTATAGGCACGCACGTTAAACTCTGTTCCTAATACCTCCAGCTTTCTATCATTAAAATGCACAAAGAATGGTTTGTCTTTGTCTTTGGCGACTTTTAAAAACACTTCTCCTGAGGCATAAACTTCGCGGGCATTTCCATTAAAGTTCTCAGGGTATTGGAGACTTGATTCTGAGTTCATCCACACCTGCGTACCATCTGCCAGTGTCAGGTTATACTCCATACCCCGGGCTGTGGTAATTGTATTATAACGTAATTCTGTTGATGCCTGTTGATGCCTTTCATAAGTCGCTCCAATTGAATCAATAGCGATTTGTGTACCACTGCCAGTCATCTGAATGGTTGTATCAGCCGCTGATAAGTGCACCTGTTGTCCATCGGATAAAGTCAGGATGGCTTTCTTTTCACCTGGTTGAATGGTTTCAACAACAAAGTGATCGTCCACTTCAGGCACATCGCTTAACTGATAAACAGAATAAAACAATACCAAAGGTACTAATACGGCAGCAGCGTAGCTTATCCATCGTTTAATATTTAAACGAGGAGAAATTCGCTTATCCATTACTTGCCATGCTCTTGCCACGTCGTACTCATCGTATTCAAAACGTTTTTTAAGCAAAAGCTCTTTATTGGTCAGGCGCAAATACAAAGCTTCATTGGCCGGGACGTCTAACCAGGCATTCAGCACTTGCTGCTCGGCCTTAGTCAAAACCTGCCCATCCACCTGCTTATTAATCAGTTGAATTATTTGTTCGTTATCTGTTTTAGCTGCCATATATCTAATGTACTAATCCATTTGGATTCTATCAACTACTTTTAAAGCACGCTTGAATTAGAAAGTGATGACAAGAATTTGAAGTTTTTTTGAAAAAAGTTTTGCGATGGGTGAAATGAAGAACTGAAAAGTTGTCGAATTGCGCAATCGTCGATTCGAGAGTTGAAAATCCCGAACTCCGTTTTGTGTTGAAAAGTTTATTTGTTGAGAAGTTTATAAGGTTGTCAGTTCAACAAATAAACAGTTCTGCAAATAAACTCTTAAACTACTCAACTTTTAAACAGTCAGCAAATAAAGTAACCAGAGTTCAGAAAGAAGATAAAGGTCAGTTCGGCAATTCCGCAACTCAACAGTTCAGCAGTTCAACAAATAAACTCTTCAACTCCTCCACTTTTAAACATTTAAACTGTAAACAAACCCTAAACTCAAAACTCAACTTCTGCCTTCTGCCTAATATCTACTGCCTACTAAATAACTACCCAAACAAAATAACAACCAGCCACTGAATGCCTTTCAGCTTTTCACGAAGTGTTTTATAAGCCCTTTGTCGTAAGGTTTTTACGGTATTAACGGATACGCCTAAGTCATCGGCAATGTCCTGGTTCGAATTGCCGTACATCACGCCCATCATGACTTTGCATTCCTGCGGCGTGAGGTCCTTAAGAGCTTTATAGATGGGTGCGAATACACCTTCTTCAATCACACCCTCATCCACTGTTGGATAAGCCAGTTCTTGCTGATGGCGGGCTTTTACTTTTTCGTGACGAATCAAGTTCAAACATTTATTTCTTACAGCACTATACAAATAATACTTAACAGCCTTTTCTTCGTTAAAATCGGATCGCACATCCCACAAGGAAACATAAGCATCCTGCACCGCGTCCTCACAAATATCTTTATCCTCTAATATTTGTCGTGCAAAAGAACACAAAGCTTTGTAGTACTTTTCAAATAGGAACTGAAAGGTTTCCCGCGTTATTTTATATGCTTCGCTCAACTGTTATACGTGTATTATGCGGTTTCAAAATTAGAAATTGCCTGTGAATTAACAAATAAGTGTGAAGTCTGAGTTGATTATGCAAGATGAAAATGTCCAAAACACTGTAAGCATCCTTCCACTGAGTCGATCCCTGAGCGGAGCCGATAATGCCATTAACTTAAAGGTTTTCTGTCATTCATTGGACGTTACGGGAGTCAGCTCTCCTCCTTTTTTTGAAGCTACCCTTTATACGCTTTATTGTTAAGTATTAAAAATCCAACTTAATTATCTTTAGCCCTCGGTGCCGGGCTGGCACATCCTTTTTAAAAAGGATGCAAAACTTGATTGAAAGAGGTGATTGCTACGCATCAGAGATGGATTTATTGCTTCAGGCTTCCCTTTTCCTTCGTCAATTGCAAAATCCGGAGCAAAAC
>DIYS01000235.1 GCA_002429115.1 Saccharicrinis sp. UBA6048
TAGCATCTTTTTGCATTCTTCGTACGTAAGTGGACCCTCCAAAGTTTCTTGCACATCCTCTGAAAGCTTAGGAGAGTCAACATTGTCAATAAAGGTGTCATACGCAGTTTCAGAGAAGGTTAAATCCGAGGTATATAAATTTCTATAATAATTTTCAATTTGCTCTAGAATCACTGTCTCGTTGCGCGTAGTAGAGTCATCATGTAATCGAAGTTCACTGATAGTTTTTTTGTTGTAATTACTTTTTTCAAGATTGAAAAAATACTTTGTTGGGCGTTCACCATTTTCTATCCAACGGCACTTTGCTCTAAACATTGTCTGTTTTCCTTTTTCTTCGTAAATTGAATTAAGTTCCGTTTTCAGTCCGTCGTATTCCTGTAGTACTCCATCGATGTAAGGGGAAGAAAAATTTTCACAGATAATAACATCAAGTTGATCTATTCTACGTCTTAATTCCTGTTCTCTGTTGCTGATACGTTTTGCTTTACATTTGGAAAAGGAAATGGTCGCTGATCTGATTTCCATTTTCATTAACTCCCAAAAGAGCCTCTTATCCGACACATGGCTATAATAACTGCACGCTTGAGCGTATGTATCCCGAACCGTGCTCACATACTGAATATCATTCAATAAGGTGTTGTTAAATTTCCAGAGTCCTGGTCCCCGAGGGGATTTGTTAGACCAAGAAAATGAAATGTAAATTGCGTCATGGTCAGGCGCGATTGCATGATAAATTTCCGAATTCTTTACATCCCCAGAGAGATTTTTGGCAATTAAGAAAAAGTCAATTCTAGATTTAAGTTTAAGAGATTTTGATTCGTACGTAAATTTGCGTAACTTTGGATGGCGCATTCTTTGAATATCCACTAAGTCAAACATTTCCATCGTGGTCAGAATGAGATTACGGTAACTAGACGGTTTCCACGGTGCACCTCCGATCTTATCTTTTTTTGATAAAGTACAATTCCAGTCTCCCCCGATAATTAGCGAGGTGAGCTCTGATTTATCGATTAAACAATTGTTGAGCTCTTGCATAAATTGGAGTTGATTGACCTGATCATTAGGTGCGTAAACATTGCACAGTGATAGTTTTTGTCCATTAAGAGTGATTGTAATAAGCACTATTCTGCCTGAGTCATTAGCATAAAAATAATCAACTTTTGGTTGTAAAAAGGGATTAATTAAAATACACACACCCTTACTATGCGTGGTGCCATGTGAGAAAAATAGCTCGCCACCCCATTCTTTCCTCCAAATATTTTCATCGGCTCGTTCTGAATATGTTTCTTGTAAAAAATAAATGTTTGCTTTTTGATCTTTTAGGTATGAAAATATACTCCTCCTCTTAATTTGATCTCTGATTCCCCGAATGTTTAGTGATAAGACGTCAAATTTGGACAAATTACCCGTATACATATTACTCAATAGAAAAGAGAAAAACGAAGAAAATTACGAAAAAAAGAAAAACGTACAGAGAAAATCTCACTAAAGTATAAACAATCCAAACAACGCACACGGACAAATACAGACAACAACACAAGAGAGCACAACTAAACCTTTTGCAAGTAAGGTGAAGAGAAGTCACAGTTCCAAACAGACAGAGTCCGTCCCCTCTCCAAACATACTTCTTAGCAGGCTACAGATTCTCTAGGTCCTCTAATTCGATGATTTTGATAGGTCTTCCGTCTGGCGAAGTCTTCACGTAAATTGTTCCGTCCAACGACCACACGCTCAACAGTTCGCCATCTCTACGTTTCTCGTTAGCTCTAGACATGATGCGACGACGGTAGGAAGTTAAGTTTTCATTGATGAATATCCGTTTCGATTGTACTCCCGTTGCGTAAGAGGAGTCGGGGAAGAGATCGGTCAGTTTAACGTGTTTAAGTTTTGTTCTTGCTCTGTAGAGATTCGTCTTGGTTTTATGACTAATAAATTTTGCAATTATTGCTTTATTGCCCGGAGTATTTAATTTATGGGAGATTTCAATGTCATCTAAACTGACTGGAACCTCTAGCGTCTCCGCTATTTTTAGGATGGCCTCTTCTGTGGAGTTGTATGCGCTCTCTGGAATTCCATGGAATTCAAGAGAGTTTTTCCTAGTATATTGTTCTAAACGGTCTTGAAGATCGTAAAGCTCTGCTATCTCTTCTTCTTGTTCGTTAATTCGTTTCTTCGCATCGTCGAGCTCTTTCTCCGAAACTGCAAATTGTGTCTTAGACTTAGTAAGCTGTTTCTTGAGGTCCACAATCTCCGTTTGCTGTTTGTTTACAGTGGATTTTAGTTCTTTTACGTCTTCGCTGATTTTCTTATTTTCCCGTAGAATATTATTAACGGTGGTTTGTATATCCACCAACATCTCTCTTAAGTCCGTTAGACTAGGTTCGTTGTGATGGTCTTCGGTGGTTGCGGGTTCTGTTACGAAAGCTCCTCCTTCAACATCCGCCATGTTGGTTCGTTTGGAATCTGACTGCTGTTCTTCTGTAGAGCCGCGTTCACCACGTTTGTGCTTTCGACCTCTAGTCATTTAAATGTATCATGAGTCGTTCCTAGCTCGTTAATACCAAAAAGATCGATTACCTTCCCATCGAAGGGTGAAAAATTGGGGACGTAGACTTCTGCATTAAAACGCGTGCCTCACGCTACATCCACGCATGCTCTCTCACAGGAGATGCTAACCAAGCTCGATTTGCTAAACGAGAGATCAGTTTTCTCCTGCCACCATCAAGGAGAGAATAAATAAAATGATCAATGATTAATGATTAATAACTTGATCAACCAAAGGGAAAATGTTGTCGCCTTTTAACAAATTCTCTAAACTAATTCCTTAAAATTTTGTATAGAGATTAGTTTGGATAACTCATGTGTAGATATTGGACCTTAAAAAGTTAAATAGATTGAGGATGACTCAGAAATAGGCTACTGTATGAAAGTACTTACAATCTTTTATTGCTCATAAAAATTGGTTATCAGATTGATCTTGGTCGACTGTACCGACTGTGCGCTGTTTCTACACAAGGATATCCCGGACGAACTAAACATCACATGAAGGAGTATAAACTGGGCTGGTCCAATGACCAAACTACATGGAAAAAGAGTGTTAAGGTATCAAGTTTGTGACCATCGCATTCTTTCCAAC
>DIYS01000183.1 GCA_002429115.1 Saccharicrinis sp. UBA6048
GTTTTTTGGGAGATGGTCAATTATTTTAATTGTTGAATTTGACAGTTATTTAAGTGTTTGAAAAAAATAAACTTTCTATTCACCTGAAAAACTTACGGACTATTATAAATTTGCATATTGTACAAAGATTTCCTGATGAGACGAGAATATGATTTTTTAGTAATAGGTTCGGGCATTGCCGGATTAAGTTACGCGCTGAAGGTAGCTGATTTTGGTTCTGTTGCTGTGGTAAGTAAAACTGAACTAAAGGAAACAAACACAGCTTATGCACAGGGAGGCATTTCATCTGTAATGTATGAGCCTGATTCGTTTGAAAAGCATATAGAAGATACTTTAATTGCGGGTGATGGAGTTTGTGATATTAAGGCCGTTAAAAAGGTTATAGAAGAAGCTCCGGAACAAATTCAGCAATTGTTAGATTGGGGAACAAATTTCGATAAAAAAGATGATGGGCTATTTGATCTGCATCGTGAAGGAGGTCACTCAGAACATCGAATTCTACATCATAAAGATAATACAGGCGCTGAGATACAACGTGCGTTGATTGAGTCAATAAAGAAGCATCCTTCTATTTCAGTTTTTGAAAACCACTTTGCTGTTGATGTAATTACACAACACCATTTGGGGCGAGTTACAGAGCCATGGATGCGTGATATAGAATGCTATGGCGCCTATATTCTAAACAAATATACAGGCAAGGTTGATACGTTTTTAGCGAAAACAACCATGATGGCTTCCGGTGGTATTGGAAGTGTCTATCAAACTACAACGAATCCATTAATTGCTACTGGTGATGGTGTTGCCATGGTTTTCAGGGCAAAAGGAATTATTGATAATATGGAGTTCGTTCAGTTTCATCCAACGGCCTTATATAATTTATCTGAACGACCATCTTTTCTGATTACTGAAGCTATGCGTGGCTACGGTGGTATTTTACGCCGTCAAAACGGCGAAGAATTTATGGAAGAGTATGATGAACGTGGATGTTTAGCGCCGCGGGACATTGTAGCTAGGGCGATAGATAATGAACTGAAGAATAGGGGGGAAGAGTTTGTTTACCTGGATGTTACTCATAAGCCAGCTGAAGAAACTAAAAAGCATTTTCCGAATATATTTAAGAAATGTTTGTCATTAGGCATAGATATTACTAAAGATATGATTCCGGTTGTGCCTGCTGCACATTATTTATGCGGAGGAATCAAAACTGATTTAAAAGGGCGGAGTTCAATCATCAATTTGTATGCGGCTGGCGAGTGTGCTTGCAGTGGTTTGCACGGTGCTAATCGTTTAGCAAGTAATTCATTAATAGAGGCTTTGGTGTTTTCAAATGCAGCAGCACTTGATGCGGGTGAAAAGGTTAATAGTATTGAATTTAATCATCGCATACCGGAATGGAACGATGAAGGAACGTCCCATCCTGAGGAGATGATTCTGATAACGCAGTCGAACAAAGAGGTGCAGCAAATTATGAGCAAATACGTAGGTATTGTTCGCTCAAGAATCAGGTTGAACCGCGCCTATGATCGACTCGAAGTATTGTATCGGGAGACGGAAGCTTTATTCCAGGATTCGAAAGTTTCGGAGAAAATATGCCATTTGCGAAATAAGATTAATGTGGGTTATTTAATTATCAAAATGGCTCGTAAGCGCAAGGAAAGCAGGGGGTTGCACTATAATATCGATTTCCCGGATAAACTGGATAATTAAGTACGGCTTTGCTTTTTAACCTGATTTTGATTTAAATTTTACGTCAAATTCAGGTTATTGACTAGAATTGTTATTTTTATAGCCGGAAAAAAATCAGGACGGCTAAATTGAAAATCTTACAAATTAACAAAACCGACATTGGTGGAGGTGCTGCTGTTGCTGCTAAGCGACTTAATAGTGCCCTGCTATCAAATGGCTACGATTCTAAACTTCTCGTGCAGGATGCACGAAGTTCTGAAGGTGGTGTTTATCCTGTTGATAGTTCGGTATTTAGCAAGCAGTTGTCTCATTTTCATAAATCAAAAGAGCATCTGTCTTTTATACCATATGAACGTAATGCTATTGCCCGGAAATCATTTTCATGTGCATCACAAGGCATTGATATTAGTGATCATCCGTTAGTTAAGGAAGCCGATATTCTGCATTTGCATTGGATTAATGATGGTTTTCTGTCGCTTAAAACGCTTGGAAAACTATTTGCTTTGGGCAAACCAGTTGTATGGACACAGCATGACATGTGGAGTTTTACCGGAGGTTGCCACTTTGCCGGTACTTGTCTTGAGTTTCTCGAATTTTGTTCCTATTGTCCATTTTTGCGTAAGTCAGGAAAGAAAGATTTATCAGCACGTTTGTTTGCACAGAAGCGAAAAATATATGGTGACTCCAATTTAAGTATTGTTACATGTAGTAAGTGGTTACGGACTCTTTCTCAGGAGAGTAAATTATTGAGGAGAAAAGATTTTTATAATATACCGAATCCAATAGATACGGATCTTTATAAGCCTGGCAATAAAGAAAAAGCAAGGTTGAATCTCGGTTTGCCAACGAATAAAAAGTTAATACTTTTTGGAGCAGATGACTTAAATGATCCACGAAAAGGGTTCAGGTATTTAATTGAGGCACTAAGCATATTAGGGGAAAACTTCCCGGCGATTTTGGATAGTACGGAGTTGGTATCGTTTGGGAAGATTAATAAGCAGATTGTGAAGCATCTGCCATTCAAACTACATTCTTTTAAATACGTTGTTGATCCGCAAAAGCTTGTTGATATTTATAATGCGGCAGATTGCTATGTGCTGCCCTCTTTGCAGGATAACCTGCCAAATACGATTATGGAATCAATGGCATGTGGTACGCCGGTGGTAGGTTTCAGTATAGGAGGCGTCCCAGAAATGGTGACTCACAATGAGTCGGGTTACCTGGCAGAAGTAAAAAATTCATTAAGTTTGGCTACAGGAATTTATCATACCTTGTTTGTTGGTGATATATCTCAATTGGAGAACAATGCTCGTATGAGTGCAGTAAGTCAATTCGCTGAGAAAACTGTTGTTGATCAATATGTGGAGGTGTATAAATCTCTTCTTAAAAGGAAAACTATTTGAAAGTTCTTTTTATAAATAAAACCTATTCAAAAGGAGGAGCGGCCATTGCGGCTCGCCAAATTGCTGAATCTGTTATGCATGCCGGTGCTGATGTGAGATTTTTGGTTCAGGGTGAACCTGATGTCGTTGTTCCCGGATTAAAAGCAACCTGTAAAGGGGCACTGGGTAAAATGAGGGAAATAGGCCTCTTTTTAGCTGAAAGGGTTTTGTTTTTGAACAAAGAGAAATCAAAGGAATTGCGCTATGCTTTTTCTCCGGCCTTTGCAGGTCAGGATATATCAACTGATAAATTAATTAAGTGGTGTGATATTATTCATATACATTGGTTTAATCAGGGATTTTTGTCTGCTTCAGGTCTTCAAAAGATACTTGAGTCTGGAAAGCCAATTGTTTGGACTTTACACGATATGTGGGCATTCACGGGTGGATGTCATTATGCATGGGATTGCATGAATTATCTGGAGCAATGCGGGCAATGCCAGTTTTTAAAGTCACCATCACCAAAGGATTTATCAAATAAAATTTGGCTTAAGAAATCACAGTTCTATCCATCGGCGAAATTGACTTTTGTCCCTGTGGGTAAGTGGCTGGGCAATATTGCTCTATCAAGTTCGTTAGGGAAGCACATTTCACAACAGGTAATTTACAATCCGATCGACTTAAATGTGCTTCAGCCAATTAAGCAGGAGTTGGCACGAAAAAGTTTGAAATTTGATCCTGATGTTACGTATGTATTGTTTGGTGCTTCACGCATTGATGATCGAATAAAAGGACTTAATTATTTGATTGATGCAATTGAGTATATAAAGAATAAGTTCAAGCTTGTTGTATTTGGTGGTAAGCCTAAGTTTCGCCTTGATATTATTGATCATTTACCTGTGGAGGTTATTTACTTGGGGCATGTTACCAAAGAAGAGCAGCAAAGAGTTTACTCAGCTTGTGATGTCACCTGTGTGCCATCCGAGTATGAAACTTTTGGATTGGTAGCGGCTGAATCTATGGCATGTGGAACGCCAGTGGTGGCATTTGATAACAGTGGAGTGGCTGAAATTGTCGATCACCATCGAAACGGGTATTTGGCAGAATTCAGATCGTCAGAAGATTTGGCGAAAGGAATTGATTGGGTATTGGATTATAAGGATCAACAACTTCTGCGAGAGGCAGCACGTCAAAAAATTGTTGATACCTTTGCTGAAGATAAAATAGGTCAACAGTATTTTGATTTATACAACAGGGTGTTGACAAATGGCACAAATGATGAATAAACCACTCATTTCAATTATAACCATCGTATTTAATGGTAAGGATACACTTCAAAAAACCATTGATAGTATTGCCTGTCAGTCATATTTTAATATTGAATATATTATAATAGACGGAGCTTCAAGTGATGGAACTATTGATTTAATTAAAACAAATAATATTGCTGTATCAAAATATATTAGTGAGCCTGATGATGGTTTGTATGATGCGATGAACAAAGGTCTCAAATTAGCAACAGGAGACTATGTTTGGTTTATTAATTCCGGTGATGAAATTTATAATAGTGAAACGGTTGCTACTTTTGTCGATGGATTTAGTGAACAGTGGCCGGATGTTATTTACGGCGATACGGTTATGATAGATGAAGTAGGCAATGAAATAGGAGAGAGGCGCTTGCAACCACCTTTAAATCTCACCTGGAAAGACTTTAAAAATGGGATGTTGGTCAGCCATCAATCCATTCTTGTGTCAACACGTATTGCCCAACTGTATAATACCAGGTATCGATTTTCTGCCGATTTTGAATGGTGCCTTCAGGCGCTTAAGGATGCACAAAATATTTACAATTCAGGTTTGATCCTATCGCGCTTCTTAGATGGGGGTTTAACTAAGCAAAACATTGTTCCGGGACTAAGAGAGCGCTTTGATATAATGAGGCGCTATTTTGGCCTAATACCGACCATTCTTAAGCATATCCCAATTGGCATCCGTTTCTTTTGGTATGTTCTTCGTAATAAGCGATTTTAAGTTACTTTTTTAACTTATTCCTTAAATCTCTCAAAATCGTTTCTGTTTCTTCCCACCCGATGCATTCATCAGTGATGGAAACGCCATACTTTAGAGTTGAAGTGTCTTTTGTAAGCTTTTGACAACCATGGTTTAAATTACTTTCAATCATGACGCCCATTATGGATTCATTACCATTGGTAAGTTGATTGGCAATATCGTCAAGAACTTTTGATTGGTTAGAAGCTTTTTTACCACTATTGGCATGACTGCAATCCACCATTATCCGTGGCTCAAGGCCTGCTTTGCGAAGTTCGTTTTCGTAGGTTTCAATGTGTTCTGCTGAGTAATTTGGCTCTTTACCACCTCTAAGAATGATGTGAGAGTTTGGGTTGCCTTTAGTTTTTACAACCGCTACTTTCCCTTCTGGATTAATACTGACAAAGTTGTGAGGTGAAGCAACTGATTCGCGAGCGTGAATGGCTATGTCAATACTTCCTTTTGTGCCATTTTTAAATCCAACAACAGAAGATAAACCACTGGCCATGTTTCTGTGACTTTGCGATTCAGTTGTACGGGCACCAATGGCTGTCCATGAAAACATATCCTGAATATATTGAGGAGTAACAATGTCCAATGCCTCTCCGGCAGCTGGAAGTCCAATATTTGCCACGTGAAGGAGTAATTCTCGCGCCATTTTTAAACCATCTTCAACATTGCAGCTGTTATCCAAATATGGATCATTCATTAAGCCTTGCCAGCCAACCGTAGTGCGTGGTTTTTCAAAATAAACACGCATCACCAGGTAGAGTGTATCGCTGACTTCATCAGCCAGTTTTTTTAGTTTTAGTGCGTATTCTTTAGCCGCCTCAATATCATGAATAGAGCAAGGGCCTACAACCACCAATAAGCGCTTATCTTTTCTGTGAAGAATGCGCTTAACGGTATTTTGTCCATCTAATATAGTTTTTGTAGTATGGTCAGTAAGCGGATATAATCGCTTGAGTTCATCTGGCGTAATAATTGGCACCTCTTCAAATACATTGAGGTTTTCAATACGTAAGTCTGTCATGATATTGATAATTGAGGCGTAAAGGTAGTAATAGATTATTAGACTTTTAGACGATAGATTTATAAATGAATAATTTCTCTCATAAGCTACACTTTACGCCTAATTCAGTATTGGAATGGTAGAATGCCACTAATAGTTGTGCTTCGAGATAATGTGTGGATGTAAAAAATGGGTTTCGTATAACGAAACCCATTTTTATATTTCTATTAGTCTATAGTCTAATAATCTATAGGTCTATTCAACAACAGTTACCCATCCATGTGTATCAGGCTCATCACCATACTGAATAGCGCGAAGTTTGTTGTATAATTTCTCAGAAACTTCACCTGGCTTTCCGTCTTTGCTGAATACGTATGAATTTTTGGTTTCAACATCGTCAATCTGACCAATTGGGCTGATTACAGCAGCTGTACCACATGCTCCTGCTTCTTCAAATGTTCCAAGTTCTTCCAATGGAATTTGACGGCGCTCAACAGTCATACCCATATCTTCTGCCAATTGACAAAGGCTCATATTGGTGATCGATGGAAGGATAGATTCCGATTTTGGTGTAACGTAGGTATTGTTTTTAATGCCAAAGAAGTTAGCAGGACCACATTCGTCGATGTATTTCTTTTCTTTACTATCAAGGAAAAGTACCGCAGAATAACCATTTGCATGCGCTTCATGTCCGGCACGTAAGCTCGCAGCATAGTTACCACCAACCTTAATGTTACCAGTTCCAAGAGGTGCTGCACGGTCGTACTTGCGTGAAATCATCATGTTGGTTGGCTTAAATCCTTCTTTAAAGTAAGGTCCAACAGGCATTACAAATACCATGAATAAATACTCATCAGTAGGAGCTACGCCAATTTTAGCACCTGTACCCACCAATAATGGACGGATGTATAATGAAGCACCAGACTCATAAGGAGGCACAAAGCGCTTGTTAAGCTCAACAGACTTAATTACAGCCTTAACAAAAATGTCTTCAGGAATCTCTGCCATCATTGTTCCAACAGCCGAGTTGTACATACGCTTCGCATTCTCTTCAATACGGAACAAGCGGGTTTTCCCGTCTTTTCCTTTAAAT
Organism: Saccharicrinis sp. UBA6048; assembly: GCA_002429115.1. GTDB lineage: Bacteria > Bacteroidota > Bacteroidia > Bacteroidales > Marinilabiliaceae > Carboxylicivirga. The sequence goes on from DIYS01000183.1 coordinate 7,223, forward strand.
GCTTTTAATCCTTCAAAGGCTTCCTGACCATAGTGTAAACCAGTGGCAGCCATGTGGATACTAACCTGGTCTGATGAATGTACTTCTAATTCACCCCATTTACCATCACGGTAGTAGCATCTTACGTTGTAATCAGTCTTCATGTAGCTGAAAGACAAATCGCTCCAATTGATATCGTTCATTTCGGTATGATTTAGTACGAGTGTGTTTTTCTATATCTGAGCGCAAAGGTACGATATTTAAGCTTATAATTTAAATGATAAAAAACATGAGTCGGTAGGAAATTAAAAATTTAGACTTGAATAACAATGAGATAGCCAATGACAATATGATAGCAGCGTAGAGTAAGATAATTCTTAGTTGATCTTTGTTTTGTAAGATGAAATTTTTTAGAAGAATAGCAGAGTTGCGGAAATCAGCGTAATTGAATAGATCAAGTACCGGTATGGTTTTTCAGGAATGTAACCAACAATCTTTTTGCCGGTATATGAACCTAACACCAGGACAGGAAATAACAACAGATTCAGATGTATGGTTTGCCAGGTGATTGTTCCCCAGCTAAAGATGTGTAACGGAATTTTGCTTGAATTAAGAATCATGTAAAACCAGGCACCTGTTCCGATGTAAGCTTCTTTAGGTAAGCGCATCGAAAGTAGGTAGAGGTTAAAGATTGGGCCTGCTGCATTGCCAATCATCGTTGCGAAACCACCCATTAATCCTAATGATGCACTAAAAGCGCTTGAGGTAGATACATCTTTTTTACCCTTAATTTCATTAAAGAGTAATAGAAGCAGGCAGATAAGGATGGCAATCCCCATCGTATGCTTAAACTGTGTGTCGTTTATCTGTTTCCCGACGAAAACTGCCACAAGTATACCGATGGCTGCCCATGGGAGTAATTGTAATATCAACTTAATTTTTCCCTTCTTGTAAAAGAATCGAAGTGCCATTAAATCACCCATTAATAAAAATGGAAGTAAAATGCCAACTGATGCTTTCCCTCCGTATAGATGAGCCAAAAGTGGAATGACAAACATGGCCATACCTTTTAAGCCACTTTTTGAAACACCCACACTAAAAGCACATGCAACGGTGATAGCCCAGGTAGTCCAGTCAGTATTTAGTGGGTTTATAATTGCTTCAATCAACATTGAATATACACTTAAAGTTATTATATGTAATAGATTGTAATTGAGCAGAATCAATTTTAAGTATGCTTGAAGCTTTGTCGTAAACAGATGAAATACTCAGTTGAGGATCATCATCGGTTTCAAAAAACAAACGATCCGTTGGAATATCAGGTAATACCCGACAGGCTTTTGATTTATCAGAGAATATGGTTTTTCCCATAGAGAAATAAAAACCATACTTCAATGCTTGCTCCATTGTGTCTTTTGAAGCATTGAATCCATGAAATACCCAGTGTTGATTTGGTGCGAAGTCCTTTTTGAGTTTTATTATTTCAGAGTAGGCTTTTACACAATGTATTATCAATGGTAAATGAAGTTTCTCTGAAAAGTAAATTTGAGCTTTAAACAATTCGATTTGTTTATCTATTGCCGGCCCCATTAATTTATCCAAACCACATTCGCCAATAGCTATTAGTCGTTGGTCATTTGCCAGTTTTTCAAGTTGTTCTAATTCTTCGTAACTGTTTTCGTTAATCTTCCAGGGGTGAATACCGGCTGAATAATAAGACGTATTTGTTATTGGTGTATTTAAATCTGCATTGACAATTTCAATGGTGTTTTTATTTAAACTTGGGTGATGGGTGTGCAGATTAATATACATGTACATGATGTTTAGCCTGCAAGATAAAGAATTTGGGTTAAGATATTGTAGGAATTGGATGAGCCGTTTTTTGATTTGCGTTGAATTGTATTCTTCAAATCCAAGTGTTTCTTTATTACTACATGCAATAATAAAAAAGGCGTTTAACCTTTTATAGTCAAACGCCTTTTTACTGGTTAGAGAAGTGTAATTAGTATATGTTGTATTGGGACGTTTCATCACAATTAGCTGAAAGTGTAAAAGCTTGCTTCATTGTAATATTAGCATTGTTTTCTGCCTTCAAAATAACATTTGGTATTGGTTTGTTAATTGATACATGCGCATTAGAAACCTGCATATTCAGTTCTTTAATTGCATTTGATTCAATTATTGTTCTGGATTGCTCTTGTGAATAAAGCCGGGTATAAATAACTGGGCTATCTTTATGAATATGGAAATAGCCTTCGTTGCTATTGTTAATGTTAATACTGTCTTGCTTGACCTTAGAAGTAATTGAACCTCCATCGTTAATAAATTCTTTTACAGGTGTATTGACACTAACCTTAAAATGGAAGTTATTGCCATTCAGTAAATGTGATTTCAGTACCAATGTGTCACCAATAATTTTATATGGCATTTTGTAGGTCGAATCTTTGTAAAAAGAAATGCTTATAAGGTTCTGGTCACCAGTTGTAAATGTTGCATTTACACCTTTGCTTGCCTTAATCACACTTATCTTACTAAAGGTCTCTTCGGCTTTTTCAAATTCCTTATTGTACTTCTTTTTATCAACTGTTATCATAAATGATAGCAGAAACAAACTCACAGCGGAAAGGAAACTAACTAGAATGATCTTACTTGTTTTCATGTTCGTTCTCATTTAGTTGGTTAAACAATGGTTCCAATTCAGTTTTAGTAATACGCAATAGTTTAACCTGTTGAACAAAGGCGGGGAGTATATCTTTTGTAAATTCTTCTTTACGTATATTCCGGATGGTTTCAGGTGCATTTTCGGTAACGAAGTATCCGATGCCTCTTCGATTTTCTACTATGTTGTTATGTTGTAGTTCTAAAAATGTTCTCATAATGGTATTTTGGTTAACGCCTAGTTGGGCAGCCATTTGTCTTACTGATTGTACTTTGTCTCCGGGAGTAAATTCTCCCGACAAAATGCGCTCACATATATTGTCGGCTATCTGTTGAAAGATGCCTTTGTTGCTTTTAAACTCCATTATACGATCTCCTTTTCTTTCACTTTAAAAAAGGCAAAGGCCAAAGTGGTGATTAATAATATAAGTTCTAGTCCTATAAGGTAGTATGTTGTTGTATCAGTGCTTTCGATTGAAGTAAACCATGGCATTCTTCCGCTTTTAAATATTTCAGCCCATTCGATGATGATATAAAAGTAAAAGAAGATGATGACAGCAGTAATGCCGATCGTAACAAGGGTTTTTACTAAGGGATGTTTTTTAAATACAGCAGCGCCTGTAAATAAAACTGATTGATTAATGATCCCCAACAGGATAACGCTTATGAATAAAAGGCTATTGTCCTGGTCGCTTTCAACGGCTTTAAACAAGGTTGATAAACTAAACGCTTCGATACTTGCTTGCGGATTATACCATAGTGCTAATTCAGCTGCTACGTGTGCGCTAACGTAAAATATTACCGGTAATATTATCCATGGCGCTATTATTCTTACGATAACATTAAACGTAAATTTTTCAGCAACTGAACTGGGTAGAAGCAGGTAGTCGAAAGTTTTGACTTTACTTCTAAAGGCAGGGAATGCATAGGCTGCAAAAGGTACAGCGATAATAACATTAAGCGATAAGAAATAAGGAACCCAATCGAAGGCGCTGATGGATATATTTTTAAAAGTGAAGAATAACAAAATGATGGAATAGCCAATAAAAATCGAGGCTAACGCCAATCCCAGGCTTTTGCCCGATAATTGGTATTGCTGTTTTATTAGTTTTCCAAACCTGTTGATGTTAAATGTATTATTCATGATTAAGGTTTTTCTAGTTAAACTTTACGCCATTATTAATGGCATTAAACAATAGTTCGATGTCTACTGGAAAAAACGGTGAAATTG
>DIYS01000221.1 GCA_002429115.1 Saccharicrinis sp. UBA6048
CTTTGATCGGCATCTCCATTAAATCACCGTTTTCAATATGCAGTTTGTTTTGTGGAGAAGAAGTTCCTATCCCTATTTTTCCATTACCCTTTATATACATTCTTGAAACAGTACTTTTCTCAATATTTGAAGCCATAAATGATATAGAAGATCCCCAATCTCCGTTATCTGCAAGAATGCTAATTCCTGCTCCTCCTTTTCCTGATTGGAAATTATTCCAGCTATCGTTTTGATCATCATATAAATTGGCACCAATAAAGACTCTGTGTCTTCCATCTGAAGCCTGAATAATGCCTCCATAACCAGAAAATGGTAATCCTAATAACAACGAAGAGTGTTGCCCCTTTGATATATGAATCCCATTATTGTTAAGCCCGTTAAAAGGGGAAGTGGTGCCTATTCCAACATTCCCTGTTGTTCCAATTTTATTAGTGTCTTGCCCCCAAATACTCATACTTATAACGCCCATAATAAACAGGCTTAATACTTTTTTCATTTTAATAGATTTTGTTAGTTTTTATTATTTCCATCGCGAACCCTTATTCCCTAAAGGAATCGCCGCGCAATGCCTTTTAAATCATTTTTAATTCGTGTTAATTCGCGGTCAAACCTTAGTTGCATATCAAAGTCCCTCGTTCGGCGTAGCGTCCCCCTACGTCTCTCACAAATCATCAAATCAGCGATTCAACAGTTCCACAATTCACTGCTTCGACAACTTTTCAACCCACAACCCAAAACCCCAAACCCAAAACCCTAAACATCTTTTCACTTTTCACTTCCATCAACTTAGTCTATTCGCAATTACAAAAAAAAGCCCGATACCATACCGGACTTTCTATTATAACTCAATATCAAATTCACATAAGCAATCTCCACCTATTCCTGCTCAACCTCTTCTTCCACTTCCTGCTTGCGACCTTTGTTCAAATCCACGATAATACGTGCTGCTTTATAATTCTGGTACACCTCAGGATGACTAGGTTCAAACAGCACCATCAGTTTATCCGTTTTATTCTTCAGCAACTGGTTAATCTCCGAAAAAATCTCCTTCATACGTTGCGTTGCCTGCGAACGGGTGACGATTGCCGAACGTGGTGCCGAGATAACAGTAATAAAATCATCAATCTCTTTTTTGAGCGTATCCACCTCCTCAGGTGTACTGCCATAATCAACAAATATTTCCTTGTATTTAACGGCCAGTGAATGGATATTAAGGCAGGCCGTTTTCAATTGTTCCGAACTCATATGTTGCAACATCGATGGTGATACACTTGCCTTCTTCTGTAAATCAGGCAAATTGTTATCAATGGCGTAAACATACAGTATCGCGGCAATCTGCACTGTTTTCTGTATCATTTCCGCCTCTTCTTTTTGCTTTAATTCCGCATGACCCACAGCATGGCCCGACTGAACCATCTCAACTTGCTCCAGTTCGCCCATTAGCGTTCCAAATACTGTTCGGGAACTTACCATAGCAGGGTTAGTGTCTAAAATAGCACTGTAAGTGTTAAAAGTATCACCAACAGCATTAAACATGGACTTTTGATTTTGTTGTGTTTTGTTCATTGTCTAGGATTTTATGATTAAAAACATATGTAATATATGTATTTACTATAAACAAACACTAAATGCTTTTACATTATATTGACGAATTATTAATATTTATTGACAAAAGGTGTTTATTCATTGATAAATGGGTGTATAATTATATTAGTGTTAAAATTTATAATAAAAAAGTAATTAACAACTTAAACTGCTTTAATAATAACTCGACATTATTATATAGACAATTGAATACGGATATTTCATCTAATACGCAGTATAATGATCTATTATTAAAATAGAGATAAATAGGTATCACCTGATAAGCATAAGTATCTGCACGACCTGAATAAGTGTTCGCATGACCCAGAGCGTCATCCGCGATAGCATAACATACGTTTGGGCTACACTAACATACGATCGGGCTATATGCAGATGCTTCCGCGACACACAAAGAAGCGTTAGCGTCACCCAGAGCATCATCCGCGAGAGCATGAGATATGATCGGGATACTCTAACCAGCGTTCGGGCTACATGCAGATGCATCCGCGGCACACAAAGAAGCGTACGCATGACCCCGAGCGTCGTCCGCGATCGCATGAGATACGTTCGGGCTACACTAACCTGCAATCGGGCTACATGCAGATGCGTCCGCACTTGAGATCAGACATCAATGTACCAGCCTGACAGGTTTCGCAAACCTGTTAGGTTTATTAGTTAGCTATTGCAAACGAAATCTTCCCATGAAATTCCAATAACCTTGGAGACTTTTTCTATAACCTTGGAAGATTTTCAAAAAACCTCCGAGATATATTCAAAAACATCCCAGGTTTTTTGAATAGCAACAGGATGTTTTTCAATTGCTTGCCTGATGCAAAATAGGTGGGGTTTCTCACGATATCTTTTTCCTTATAAACTATGAATTAAATCATTTCTCATTAGGGCGAAAGACACGAATTTCGCGCGATTTTTTGAATGAACACAAAAATTTAAATTGAGTTATGGCTTTTGTTACAAAAGAGAAGTTCTTATCTAAGGACTGGTTTACGGCTTATTCATACATTCTTGTGGGTAGCCTTTTATTTGCAATTGGCGATGTGTTGTTTGTAAACCCATACAAACTGGCTCCAGGTGGTGTGTATGGTATTGC
>DIYS01000023.1 GCA_002429115.1 Saccharicrinis sp. UBA6048
ACAAACCGAACCGAAATAGCCAGCACTGCGTTTACCAAAGAAATGATAAAGTATTATGCACGTCATGAAGTTGTTGATGACTTGCTGACTGTTGATGACGATATACTGAAAATAGCGGTTAATGACTTTAAAAATATGGAAACCACGGTTTACCCAATCATCAAAGAGCAGTTTGGCCAAGCGTTTCAAATCAGCACATCAAGCACCATCTGGATGGATATTATGAGCATCGGCATAAATAAAGGGGCTGCCATCACTAAGCTACAGCAGCAATTAGATATTACTCCTGAACAAACGATGGTATTTGGTGATTACCTGAACGACTACGAGATGATGCAATGCGCATACCACACCTATGCTATGAGCAATGCCCATCCGGATATTAAAGAAACCGCCCGGTTTATGACGGACAGCAATGATGACAATGGAGTGATGAATGCGATTCGTAAGCAGTTATCTGATATTTAAATCTTCTTAGCCACAATTATATCGCGTTTTATCGATTTGTCGACCATATGCTCAAACCCTTGGTATGGCTTAGCATCGAGCACCTTGAACCCGGATGTTGCAAATACTTCGGCCAGCTTTAGCCTTGACAATACAAAGCTGTTCCAGGCCAGCACAATCGTTCCGCCTTTTTTAAGTACGGATTTCCAGGCTGGCAAACATGATTCCACTAACTCAGACGGATTACGCGTTCCGGTTGTACTTTTATTGGCACCTGTATTTCCATGTGCAATGCCATAGGGCAAATCACCCACAATCAAGTTGAAGCAATTCTTTTTGAAGTATTTGTCGGCATCCTGCGAATTACCGCAGATAAGTCCCAGCTGCTTACGTTCTTCCTTATTTTTAAACACTTCCTTGCTGTTGGCATATTCAAACTCGTGCATGTAAATGGCTTCTTTCTTGTTCTTGCCATATACCATGCGTTTATCGGCCACAAATTTAAGGCGCTCATTCTGCAGGTGCTTTTTGAAGAAAATCTGATTCTCATGCACTGATTTCTGCTCAATCTCAATACCAAAAGCACTGAAACCATATACCGTTGCTTCATTTAAGGTAGTGCCACGGCCAGCTACAGGATCGAGCAAACGAATATCGTCATCATAGTTATAGTCACTGGCCAACAAAGCCACATTCACCATCATCTTGGTAAATAGCTCATTGGTTTTTCCGGCATATTTCTGAATGGTGCTGATCTTGCTATCCAGATATTCGCAGACTTCCAGCGAAATAGGTAATAAGCCATCCTCGGCATGCAGGCCAAACTGGTTAAAAATGGCGAAGACAAAAGAAAGGCGCGATAACACAGTAATGTCCTGTGACGATAACTCATCATCACAAGTAAGCGTAATATAGCGCACACCAGCCACCTCCTGTATTCCAACATCGGTACACTTAACACTTAATCGCTTACTGGCAATGCTCAGTTCAGATACCGCCAGTTGAGCAGCCTCTTTATAGTACACACGGTTATGGCCCGGGTTCTGCAGAATCAAATACTTCATCATGCTGCAAAGATAAGTAATACAAATATCACCTTGGGTAAGGCTAAACTTCAATTTTTCGTTTTCGAGACTCAATTAGCGGATGGTAAGGAGAAATTTTAGTTCTCGCTAATCTTTTCACACACCCATATGTTTCTGGAAAACTTCTTCCCTTTCTTCTCTACCGTGCAGAAATCGGAGATGCTCAAACCGGATTGATCAATTAAAGGTTTAATATCGGAGCTGGAAACGATTACCATGCGAGGGGCTATTTTTGCAGCCGATTCAATAATATGAACGGTATTTACATCATCCGAATGGGTGTACAAATTATACGGAAGGTCAATGATGGCCGTATCATAGCTGCTTGTCATATCCTTTAAATCGGTGCGATACACATTGGCCGAGTAGTTGTAATGCGCCAGGTTTTTACGGGTGGCCACACAGGCTTTCCAGTGTATGTCGCAGCCCTCAATATTAAAGCCGGCAATACAGGCTTCGAGCATCACGGTGCCCACTCCGCAACCGGCATCCAGCAGGCGTTTCTCTTTATTTCCCTTGGAGGCAATGCTGACCAGCGCCTTGGCAATATCCATGTTGATGGCGCTACTGAAAGAGTGCGGTTTATTCTTGTGCTTAAACCAGTCGCCGTTGTGCTTAATAAGAATACCAAAATACCAGGTGTTCTCATACTTGCATATTGAATAGGTCAACAATGGATTGATATAATCCGGATCACCTTCGATGCAATAGCCGATGTCTTTTAACTTTGTAAGTCGATCCTGATAGCCGGTTGTATCGCCATCCAACACCAGGTATTCCGCTTTAAAACCATCCATCTGAATATTGGCCTCACGAATATTATCAAGCATCTGCGAATAATCGTCTGACCACAAAATAACCTCAAAGCGATTCTTAATAAACGGACTGATCGATGGATCTACCTTAACATTGGAAAACAGCAGTTTGTCCTGCTCCTCCTCACCAAATATCTGCCTCGATTCCAACTTGCATAAGTTGACATTGTGCGTATCGTATTTAAATGAATAGATGTAGTTGTAATGAGGCATGTTGTGCTAGTTTGATGTTGCTTATTCTATTGATTAAGATACGCGAAGTTAATATAACTCTGCTACAACTTTCCAAACAAAACAATTGTACGTTGAAAAAATATCACCACAAGGTGACATATCTTGATATAAAGCATTTTCTTTTTCATTAAGGAAAATAAGATGTTGGCTTTTCACACTCTAACAGGCTAAAATGCAACTTTATAAACTCTGAAATTGAAATTCCATCACTAGAATTCCATACCGTTGAATCAACTCTAAATCTTACTTTTTGATCTTCTATATCAACTGAAACACCATCTTTACCTGCCATTAATTGGTCTTTTTGAGTTTCAACAGTAGAAAAATCATTCATTACTTGTGAAAGCTTACTTCCAATGTTGCAAATTACTTTTGCATTTGCTCTAACATATTCAATATTGAGAGTTGAACCATTAAGGGGAACAACAACTAAGGCATAGCTATTTTTAGTTTCGGTTGCAGTTTTTGCTTGTCGAGAAGTCATTGCTGCATAATTCCGTCCTGTTGCTTTTAACTCAATTAACCAATCTTTTATACTAAAAAGTTCTTCTTCTCCGTTTTCATTTACTAAGTCTGATGATTCTTCAGATAATAAATAATCACTCCCCAAAGGCTTTCTAGTAATGCATATATTCACTCCCTTTTGTTGCAACTCTAAAATTAACTCATTAAATAACTCTTCGACTAATGCTCCTAGCTTCTGATTTCGATTTATGAGTATTCTATTATTTAATCGTTTCTGGTATTCTATTTGAATTCCGGGGTCACCAAAAATCTCCTGTGCTAATTCCGGGCTAACATCACTCGTAATCATTGTTGTAAGCGCTTTATCCCAGCTTGTCCTTATTTCATCAGTCTTTAAAGTATTTCTTATAAGATCAGAAACACCAACGTTGATTTTAGATAAAAACGTGATTTGTTTTTCGCCACGAATTGTTTTTATTAATTCTTCTTTGTCCTTAATTATTTCAGATAAATTCCTTGATGAAGGAACTTCCTTTATAAATTTATTACTACTTTCAGATTCAATGTCTTTAACATTCACCCATTGTATGCTTTTGGCTCTCTTTAACCAGAGCATTTTATTAAATGTGATTTGTTTATCAATTAGGGTAATTTTTTCTCTATCAGAGTTAAAGAATTCATCCTTTAATGTTGCCTCATTTAATAAGAAATCGAATATTTTAAAGCTAGAAGAAGTTGTGGAACTCCTATCATAAATATGACCTTCAGAGGTTGTTAGATATGCAAAATCACTATATTCTAATTCTATTTCTTCTGTTAATTTACCATCACTATTCTTCAACATAGCCAGATCATCACTATTTTGAATTAGTAGGTCAATACTTTTGGTGTCAAGTTTTTCCTTTCTTATAACTAATGGTGAAGAGTGCATAAATCCCTTCGTTGACAAATAATCATAATCGGAACATTCTAATGAAACCATATATGAAGGATGCATACAATCCTTATCTCTTATTATCTCAGAGTATTTTGGAAACTCACTTTTAAAGAAATCTTTTGGGGGTAACATCAAATGTTTTCCAGAAGGAAACACTCTTGATATTAAGTTTGAATTTTCTTTCTTATCTATTGATATTATTTTCAAATCTTTAATAATATCATCTTGGGAGTTATTGATTAACCATTTCAGAAAACCAACATTTGCTTCTAATGTAGTATCAAAAGTGTACTCTGATTCAGTAAGTTGGTTTAATTTGTTTTTTATATCTTGAACAGCGGATTCCTTTTTATAGATTCCCACTCCGGTGACCTCGAAATCAGCAATGTTATTTGAAATTAGTTTCTTTGAAAAGTTAAGGTTGATTTTATCTGAAATTGATATAAGTATATCATCTTTAATTCCATCCCATCGTAATTCTTCTGCTTCAATAAAATCATCTTCTTGGTTTAAAAGAATTCTGCTTTTTAGTGAAAACTCGCCTAAATCATCAACTATGAACTGATATAGTCTATCAAGCCAATCATATACCTCAACATTCAAATCTTTCTTAAGTGCATTTAGTTTAGCGTGTTTAGTTATATATTTCTTTAGCTTTTCACTCCCAATAATATTATTTTCCTCAAATACATCGCTATTTTTAAGCTCTGCAATATTCTTAGCAATAGCAATCCAATTACTCAGTTCAGAATATGGAATTGTATTAAATGATTTTGATTCATTTACAAGTTGCCAGACTTTCTCTAACAGTTTCCCATCTGAAGAATAGGGTATATTCAGTTTACTATATTTATGATCAATTTCATCCTGAATAATAAATTCTTGCTCAGTCAAATTTTCTATGAGACTAACCTTCAACTTTGTGAACCAGTCTTCATCGATCCAACTATATTCTTTTGTTTTTGAGAAATCAAAAACGTTGAACACTGACCTAATCTTGTTTTTCTTGACTATTATTGGCAATACTGAGATTGCAATCTTAAGGGCTTTAGATAGTAATTCCTTGTTCTTTATAACGCTATCACTATCAGTTTCGTCACTTTTTAAATAAATCCCATCTCTTTCAACTTTAGGGTCAAACTTTGTTGAGTTGATAATTAATGGAATACCTAATTCTTCAGTACCAATAAGTGGGAAAGTAAAAAAAAGTTTAGGAAATTGATGATTTAGTTTTTTTAAATGCTCAATACCATCCTTCTTTTCTGTAATGCATACAATATCAAATTCTTCGTCATGGATAAGATATGCCTTTAACACTGCATCTTGGTCAGAAGATTTTAATTCCCATTCTTCAATTTTGTTATTTTCTATCTCGTAATTCTTCAGATTACTTTTTTCGTAAATAACAGTTTTACCATCTTTAACTACCGTGATTGAACCAATCTGATTATTAAATATTTGGGTAAATGGTATTAATTCTTTAAGGCTATTTAGTCCTCTGTCCGATGTAATTTTTCCTTTCTCGTTCAGGTTATATATAAAACGAGTCTGAAACTCATCATCACCAACATAACTAGTTTCCCTAATTGAACTTATAAATTCATCATTGGATTTTTTCTGAAGTCTAAAAAACTCTTTTATTGCATTAACATCTTTTGAATCGTCTACATCTCGGTTTAAATCAAACTCAAAGAAGCCACCTGCATTTTCTAGTTGTCCTGTTATCTTAACATTCTTAGACAACAAATATGTAGTCATAAAACCAGTTCCAAACCTACCTGTTTTATTATCATCCTCAATTTTTGAAGAACCTTGAATAATCAGACTTAATATTTCATCAACCTTGAATGGATTACCAGTGTGTGAGAAGGAAACCTTAGAGTCAGTTATTTGAATTTTGACATTAACCCTTTCATCAACGACAACAGAGTCTTTTGCATTTTGAAGTAATTCCCAAAACCATCTCTTTTCATAAATAGGTCTTTCTTTTTCTCGCGCTTGAATATCCCTGTAAACACTTCCCGCATGAAGTTCTTCTGCATATTCCGTTCTTCTCTTTACTAAGGTATCTTTATCTATCATTTGAGGTTCAGATTCTATTTAATTCATGCAAAAATATACTTATCCGTTAAATACCATACCTATTTTAACAAAAACCTACACCTATCCTATAAATTTTTATCGCAACATTTTTACTTAGTTATCACTTTCAATACACTTTCATTGGGTAAAATTGTGTTTATTTATAATGAGCACAAACATCTCTTATTTACTTCTTTTAAAGACCTTAAGGATATTTAATAGTCAAATAAACTAACGATAAAATTATTTGTACGCACTTAATAACTTATTCAATGATAGAACCAGCAAGGGATACAAACTATATAAGTAGCATTAATTCTATAGAAATTCTATTTATCGATTTGGAATTGTTATTGTAAACCTATAATTTAATGGTTATTAATCAAACACCCCTAAGTAATCTAACAAATGACACATTTATTAAACCACACCACCGCTTTTGGGACATCAGAAGCATCCCTTCTAAATCAACTAATCACCCCCGGTGTTAAAAAAAACGCAATAGCACATACTATCAGGCCAAACCTTAATGGTTCAAGTCATCATCAAACCATATTGCACCCACTTTTTCGCAGGGAAGTCGCGATCAAACCATATTGACCCGGCTTTTTCACAGCGAGGTCATCATTAAACTATATTGACTCAACTTTTTGGCAGCGAAGCCATCATTAAACCATATTGAGTCAACTTTTTCACAGCGAAGCTATCATTAAACCATATTGGCTCAACTTTTCTACAGCGAGGCCATCATTAAACCATATCGATTCATTGTTTACAAAAACGGATCATTATTTAATTATTAACAAACCCATATACATTAAACGAACATCCTTTATCCAAATAATCTTAAATATTGTTTTATGACAAAAATTAATAAAGCCATGACGAATACCCGCGTTCATGATGCCGCCAGGCTTGGCGACAGAACGTACGTGGAACTGAATGAGTCGGGCATTGAAGATGTGCATATCGACACCTTAAAAACGGGTGTTGAAACACATACTAACCGTCTAAAAGCTGTTATAGATGAAACCAAAGGCAAGTCTTTATTGCAGTTAGATGATGACCAACGCGACAATACGTATCGCTCTCTATTATATTTGAATAAGGGCTTCCTGCTCCATCCGGATAAAACCATTCGTGAAGCTGCCAATGATGTTGAACAAGTGTTGGAAAAGCGTGGTTTTGAGCTTGCCAACATGAATTACACCGCTCAATCGGAAGCCGACGAGGCCTTAATTCGCGAATTAAAGTCGGAAAAGCTTGCTCCAAAGGTAGCGATACTACCCAGCATGCAAGAGGTAGTGGATCAATTGGAAGCTGATGAGCGAAAGTTTCAGGCAACTCAGAAAGCATGGTTGGAGACTAAAGCTGATGATCAGTTAACACAGAGCGCGTCGATTTATAAGCTTGAATTAATGAAATACATTAATGATAAAGTGGTGACTTATTTACGCGCCATGCAGCAAATAAATCCAGAGCCTTACCAACAACTTATCACAAGAATATCCCTGCTGATTGACGAGTCCAATGAATTGGTAAAAAGTCGTCAGAATAATGAGGAAGAAATTGAAGCTTCTAATTAAATAATTTTTAAGTGATAAAGGATTTTAAGAGGCTGTCTCAATAGGGACAGCCTTTCTTTTATTGTTATCACTCGGGGTTATACACCTTAAATCCCTTCAGGATTTGTTTGTAAAATGAACTATGAAATAGTTCTACTTGAATAACCACAGGTGCAAGCTGTGGTATGTTAACACGTTACTGTATTAACCCTGAAAGGGTTCAACAATTTATCAAATGCGACTCCACCGTTTCACCCTCACGGAATTCCTGAAGCACATACTCATCATTTGATAATTGGGCTTTTAATTTGTTTATAACAAACGGACTATGGTGATCGGGCAGCACGGTGGTTCGTAATTGATATTTTACGGAAGAGCTGCGCAACACATCCAATGAATCTTTAATATGCTGTATCATATCCCCATTGTTGATGCCGGTAACTTTTCGATAACTCTCACGCTTTATCAGCGTTTTAATATCCATGGCAACATAATCGATGAGTTGCCGATTCAACAGATTTTCTAACACATCGGGTCTTGAGCCATTGGTATCGAGCTTCACCTGGTAACCGAGTTGTTTTATTTTTTTTATAAAATCAATGAGATCGGGCTGTATCGTAGGTTCACCCCCGGTAATCACGAGGCCATCGAGCCAGCCCTTACGCGAATGGAGGTATTCAAAAATTGTTTCTTCAGGTATCAACTCACTCTCTGGCAAGAGATGGGGCAATACAAGCGATGGATTATGGCAATAGCCGCAGCGAAAATTACACCCATTGGTAAAGATGACTGCCACTGTTTTGCCTTCCCAATCAATAAAACTTTGCTTAATTAAGGATGCTATTTTCATAAGGTAAATGTAGAATGTCTGGCAGGCGAGTACCTGATCAAGTATAATATTTGAAAACCTCAGTTCGATTTGAAAATTAAAAAACAGATTACCAGAATCTGATCTACGAGGTATAGATTTAGCGGGATATAAACTATCGGGATAAAAATTCGCTTCGAACTGAGGTTAACAATGTTGGTTTTAATCAGTTAATATTGCTTCTTCGCACGCTTGTTTCGTACTGCAAGGTGCTATATTATTTACACCAAACAATTTGCGATCGTCAAACTCCTGACGCTTGCCTTTGTTCCATTGCCTCACTGGGCGCATATAACCCACTATGCGGCTATACACCTCTGTATCGGCTTCGCATGTCGGGCACTTAAAATGCCCGCCAGCGATGTAACCGTGCGACGGACAAATGCTAAATGTTGGTGAGATGGTGACATAAGGCAGATGGAAATTATCGGTAATTTTGCGCACCAGGCTTTTTGCCGAAGCAGCCGGCATATTTGTTTCGCCTGTAAATAAATGAATAACAGTGCCACCCGTATACCTGGTCTGCAGATCATCCTGCCTACTAAGCACTTCAAACACATCGTTGGAAAAATTAACCGGCAGATGCGTTGAATTGGTATAGTAAGGATCGGCTCCACCTAAATAAGCCTCATGATTCGCCGGTATTATATCCGGGTATTGCATGGTGTCAATCTTGGCAAAACGATAGCCTGTACTCTCGGCCGGAGTCGCCTCCAGATTATAGATATTCCCTGTTTCCTCCTGAAATTCAGCTAAAGTGTCACGCATAAAATCCATAATACGCAATGCCAAAGCTTTACCATCATCTGTTGCAATGCCTTCGCCCAAAAAGTTAAGACACAACTCATTCATACCATTAATTCCAATGGTGGAGAAATGATTTTTCCAATAGCACTGATAACGTTCGTACACGTGTCGTAAATAAAATTTCGAATAAGGATACAGGCCTTTTTCGGTGTAATCTTCAATGATCTTTCGTTTGATCTCCAGACTGTCTTTAGCAAGGATCATTAAGCTGCGCAGTCGTTGGTAAAGATTTTCTTCCGATGTAGCTTCGTAACCAAGCTTTGGCAAGTTGATGGTTACCACACCCACCGAACCGGTCAATGGGTTGGATGCAAACAGGCCACCTCCACGCTTGTTTAATTCGCGTTTATCCAAACGTAATCGACAACACATACTGCGCACATCATCGGGCTTCATATCTGAATTGACAAAATTAGAGAAGTAAGGAATTCCATATTTGGCAGTCATCTCCCAGATACCATTGTATTCCTCGTTGTCCCACTCAAAATCGGGCGTTATATTATAAGTTGGTATCGGGAAAGAGAATAAGCTGCCATTGGCATCCCCCTGAATCATCACCTCAGCAAAGGCTTTGTTCAGCATCGTCATTTCTGCCTGATACTCGCTGTAGGTCTCCTTCTGTATTTCGCCACCCCAAACCACTGGTTCCTTTTTCATAAACTCCGGCACCACCAAGTCCATGGTAATATTGGTAAATGGCGTTTGGAAGCCAACACGTGTGGGGATATTGATATTAAACAGAAACTCCTGAATGCACTGCTTCACTTGCTCATAACTGAGCTTGTCGTACCGAATGTATGGAGCCAGATAAGTGTCAAAGTTAGAGAAAGCCTGAGCCCCGGCCGCTTCTCCCTGCATGGTATAAAAAAAGTTAACGATCTGTCCTAAAGCGGTTCGTAGATGCTTCGCCGGCTTACTTTCGGCCTTGCCCAATACACCCCGAAACCCTTGCATCAATACATCACGCAGATCCCAGCCCACACAATAAACACTCAAAAAGCCAAGGTCGTGAATGTGCAAGTAGCCCTTTTTATGCATCTCCGAAATATTCTCAGGATACAATTTATTCAACCAGTATTGCGATGTGATAATGGTTGATATATGTTGATTTAAACCTTGCAATGAATAGGCTGAGTTGGCACTTTCTTTAACCCGCCAATCGCTCATAGACAGGTAGTCATCCATGGCGTCAATGTTGGAAAATAGCTCTTTGGCATTACGCGACTCCTCACGCTTACGACGGTACAGCATGTAGGCTTTGGCTATTTTAAGTCCTTCATTGTCGAAGAGGATTTTCTCTACACAATCCTGTACCTGCTCAACCGTTGGCGCTGGAATAGTTGCATCTACTTCAACCTTATTGAGCACCATAGAACATAGCTCATTGGCACGACGGCGCGAAGGTGAGCCGGTGGCACGCATAGCTTTAAATATCGCATGCTCAATCTTGCTACGATCAAAATCGACTACTTCGCCATTTCTTTTAATAATTTTCTGAAAACGAGTTTCACCATTCATCTTAGTTTGGTTTTAAAAATTACACTAAATGGTAACTCGCGGGGTAAGATATGAACAGTCCGCACCTATTCCTGGTACGACTGGCCTCATTGCTTTTCACCCGAAAGCTACGAAAACTTTGTACCCGGCAGGTCTTCTGACTTATTCCTTTTTAATCGCCTTCCCATCCTCTTTTTACAGACAGTGGCTGATGATTAAAACTCTGTGGAACTTACAGCTACGGGGATAGTTCCCGATTTTCACGGGATTCCCTTTTAATCTTATTCAGAACCGTTTACAATGCAAAGCAAGAAATAAATATTGATTATTGTCGAACTTTTTAGTCGATAGTTATAAACAAAAGCTGTTAACAACTTAGGAAAAGGTGGGCTGCCATGAGCTACAAGGATTTCTCTATTGATTGACAAGGCCAACGGATTGGTGAAAAGCCGTCAGAGTAACGAGGAAGAAATTGAAGCTTCTAATTAAATAGTTTTAACTGATAAAGGATTAATAAGGGTGCCGGTTCAGGCACCCTTTATTTTGTATTATAATCCCAAAATTGTCATTAGACAAGGTCTTAAATGCCAATTCGATTAAGAATATCTAAACATTGCAAATCTTTTGCAATGTAAGATTCTCTATATCGGGATTCCCTCGATACGGCTATCGCCTGCTGACATATAGGATTTTCTTAAATTCCTAATGACAAATCTCGGATAATCTTATTCGAAGATAGCATATAAACTACTGCCTTCTGACTTTCAACTAACTAACTATTTACAATCAATTCGCCCCAAAGTGTTCCAAAACGCCTTTTAGCTTTACCGACTGTTGATGCAGCTGATTAACTGTCGCTGTCATCTTTTCCGACGCTACCGCATTTTCCTGGGTAATGTGATTAATATGCTGCAAGGTGCTTGTGACCTGTTGCACCCCATTCGATTGCTCGCTACTGGATAAAGCAATTTCTTCAATCAGATTGGCATTGTTGCTTACCACCGGAATCAGTTTAAACAGGCTTTCGGTCGTCAAAGTCGATACTTCCAGGCTATCATTGGCCATGGTTACAATGTCCTGTGCCACATCACGTGTTCGCTCAGCCAGCTTTTTCACCTCATTGGCTACAACAGCAAAACCACGCCCTTGCTCGCCGGCGCGTGATGCTTCAACAGCGGCATTCAATGCAAGAATATTGGTTTGATTGGCAATGTCGGTGATCACATTCACACGCTCGCTGATGGTTTTTACTGTTTCATAAGATGCCCCAGCTTTATCTTTAACATTTTCCAGTTCTTTACTGGCCTCAAAGGAGGCTTGATACGTATTTTGCGAATTGGATGAGTTTTGTTGTGCATTGGCATTAATCTCTTCCATCGAAGTAGCAATCTCTTCGAGAGATGAAGCTTGAACCTGTGCTCCACTCGCAAGTTTATCGGATGTTGACTCAAGTGCCTGGCTGGTTTGATTCAACTGATAGACCACTTCAGAAATATCATTCATTAGTCGTTCAAGTGTCTCCACCATAAGTACAAAGGTTTTTAATACTCCGGTGGCATTTTCTTTCAGTTGCTGGTCAATCCTTAAATCACCATTGGCTACACGGTCAGCTATCTGAGCGACCTCGTAGGGTTCAGCTCCAAGCATCTGCCTAACTCCCTTCAGTATGTAGGTGCTAAACAGAACGACCAGTGTGGCTCCGGTTATTATAAAGCAAATAATCCATAAGCGATTGGCGTTTGAACTTCTCTTCAATTGTTCTACGAGTATCACCTTGGCATTTGAGATAATGGGCTCCACCTTGTGAACCTCGTTACTTAGCTGTCCCAGCAAACCGCTTTTTTCATTAATTCCCAGTTCGAGCTGCTTATCAACCATGGTAACGAAGGTGGACTCATAATTATTTAACCCGTATTATTCATCT
>DIYS01000254.1 GCA_002429115.1 Saccharicrinis sp. UBA6048
GCAGTGAATTTTTCGGGTTAACTGCCAAATGTTAAATTGCTGATTTGCGAATTTGGTGATTTGATAAGTTGTCGAATTTGGGAACTGGTGAACTGATGATTTGTGGAATCGTCGAATGGATGAATTGTTGAGAAGTTGAGGAGTTGAAAAGTTGAGGAACTGTTGAACTGTTGAACTGTTGATTTGCCGATTTGGTAATTTTACAATTATCGAATTGGGGAACTGTTGATTTGTTGATTTGGGTATTCGTTAACTAAGGAAATAGCAAACATCTTTACATCAAACATCATAAATCGAAAAAAGCCCGGAAACTTTTGCCTCCGAGCTTTTATCATGCTATTTATAATAGATCTTAGATCAGATCGATGCTACGCTTAACGAATTTCGTTAATGCTTCACCCTTCAGCATATTATTAGATAATAATGCTAAATCGATCAATTGTGATACTAACTTGTTTGATGATGCAAATGTTGCCAATTCAGCATCTTTCTTACCATTCAATTCAGTCAGTTTCTTGTTGATGTCTTCCATTTCGTCTTTATCGGCTTGTGGAATTTCTTCGTCTTTTTTGCCTTCTTTGGCTTTTTCAAGTTCCGAACGCTTTCCTTCCAATCCTTCAATCTTATGACGCAACGACTCAACCTTCTCTCCTACTTCCTTCTCTTCGTCTTCGATGATGCGGTTTACCAATGGATGGTTACCATTTACAACCAGGTTGTAGCTATCAGGCATTTCTCCATAGAAACTCATTGGGCCACCGCCTAGCTGGCTCATTTCTTTCATACGACGCATAAACTCCTGCTGAGTTATCATCACTGGTGTATCAGTCTCTTCCAATGCTTCGAAGGTTACAATGAAGTTGGTTTTATCAACATTAGGAACCTGAGAGCTGAAGATAGAAGTTAAATCCTGCTTCTGCGCCTCTGTCAACTTCAATTCAGTTGATTCAGCTTTAGGGATTAGTTTTTCTGCAATATCACTATCAACACGCACGAAACGTGACTTTTCGAACTTGCTTTCCAGGTGATTAACGAAGTGGCTGTCTAACTGACCATCCAACACAATTACATCATAACCTTTGTTTTTAGCTGCTTCGATAAAGCTAAACTGTGACTCTAAGTCAGTTGCATAAAGGTATACCAACTGGTCATCTTTATCCGTTTGATTGTCTTTAATAATGCCAGCATACTCATCGAACGTAAAGAATTTACCATCGGTATTTTTCAATAAAGTAAACTTCTTAGCGCGATCGTAGAATTTCTCTTCGGTCAGCATTCCGTACTCGATGAAGATCTTCAGGTCGTCCCACTTTGCTTCAAAGCCTTCACGGTCTTTCTTAAATATCTCTTCCAAACGGTCAGCTACTTTCTTGGTAATGTGGCTCGAAATCTTTTTCACATTACCATCGCTCTGCAGGTACGAACGTGATACGTTCAACGGAATATCCGGCGAATCGATCACACCATGCAATAGTGTTAAGAATTCAGGTACAATCCCTTCAACTGAATCAGTTACGTATACCTGGTTGCAATACAACTGAATCTTGTTTTTCTGCACCTCCACATTGTTTTTCAACTTAGGGAAATACAAAACACCTGTCAAGTTAAACGGATAATCCACATTTAAGTGAATGTTGAACAAAGGCTCATCAGCCATCGGGTACAAACCACGGTAGAACTGGTTGTAATCTTCGTCCTTTAATTCAGAAGGCGTACGTGTCCATAATGGCTTTGTTTCATTAACCACATTGTCCTCATCAGTCTCTTCTTCCTTACCTTCTTTCCACTCAGTTTTCTTTCCAAAAACAACCTCAACAGGCAAGAAACGACAGTACTTCTTAAGAAGCTTATCGATTTCTGCTTTGGTGGCGTACTGCTTGTTATCTTCATCAATATAAAGAACAATGTCAGTTCCTCTATCCTCTTTTTCAACCTCTTCCAAAGTATATTCAGGACTTCCATCACAGCTCCACTTAACAGCTTGAGCACCTTCGCGGAAAGACTTTGTAATGATCTCCACTTTTTCAGAAACCATAAACGAAGAATAGAAACCTAAACCGAAATGACCAATAATCGCATTGGCATCTTTCTTATATTTTTCCAAAAATTCGTTGGCACCTGAGAAAGCCACCTGGTTGATGTACTTATCAATTTCTTCAGATGTCATACCTACACCACGGTCAGAAATAGTGATGGTTTTCTTTTCTTCATCAAGGATAACACGAACAGGCGCTTCCCCCAGTTCGCCTTTGAACTCACCAACAGAAGATAGAGTTTTCAGCTTTTGAGTAGCATCAACAGCGTTAGATACTAATTCGCGTAAGAAGATTTCGTGATCTGAATAAAGATACTTTTTGATGATTGGGAAAATGTTCTCGGTAGTAACCCCAATATGTCCTTTTTGCATCGTTATTAATATTTTAAAATTTTAAACATTCAATTTAACGGCACAAAGTTATCAAAGCGTATGCCATTCGTCAATGTGTGACAATGCGGCAGAGTGAGGTGACAGAAGGTTGAAATTTTGGCAGAAAGTTGTGGATTTATGAATTATGATGGATGATTTATGATGGGGGTTGGAGTTATGAGTTTAGGGTTTTGAGTTTGGGGTTTGTTCGCAGTTTAAGAGTTGAAAAGATTATTTGTCGAACTGTTGAATTACCCTCCTAGATTCCAGACTTAATCTCGACTTTCAAATAATTAAGCTTATAATTTTCAATTCTCGTTGGCGATAGGAATTGCAAGGGTGTAAATGGGTCAGCCGTTAGTTTTTTGACTTTCGCAGCATTGCAAAAGTCAAAAAACTACTCGCTAAGCTTTTCGCAGGTCTGCGAAAGACAGAAAACTGCCCGCGCGACTTTTTGCAGATCAGCTAAAGGCTTAGCCGATGGTTTTTTATTTTTTACAAGCTTGCAATAAGCTGAAGACAGCTGGCGAAGAATATTACAGTGTTGAACTTCCTGATTACTTTGGAGGAAGAGGCAATGTGGTGGTTGTATACTCCATTAAGCGAGGAATAGTACCCAAGAATATCGAGATATATCACTCATCGGGTGTTACATACAATTCTGCATATAGTCATCCGATGAGTGATAATCCATTATTAACATTACAAGCTAAACAATACTCCCAGGCCTATAAAACCATCCTTATCATCAAAAGAATAGTTGAATTCCGGTTGAAGCTGAATGCCCTTCATTTGAGACGAATGGTATTTCAGAAAGAATCGTGCCGTATTATCTCCATAAACGCTGCCTTGCTGGTGAACAAGATACCCAGCACCTGCGCCTATCCACATTTCACGCCTATTGGTTTTTTCGAAAATATAATCGTACAATAAATCTACAAAACCATTAAAGTTCATACTCGTTCCATCCTGTATTTCTTCACCGATACCTTTAAGTTGGTATCGTATAGCTAAGCGGGAGTAAATGCTGCGTTTTTCAATCATAGCACCCATATCCACCGACCACTTACCATTAATAATACTGGTACCTAATACAGGATTAAATCGATAGGTAACATCCTTCTCCCGAATTCGACTTCTCTGTTCGGGATGGAGAGCATGCTTAATCTCACCATCCACCAGTTTATACCTTAGATTGGTATATGAGCGGTAGTAGCCTTTCTTTAGGTAGTTTTGCTTTTCGGCACGAATAAACTCCCTTATATCGATAGAATTAATCGCACTCAGGTCGCTAATATCATTGACATAAAATTGAACTTGCCAAAGACCATCAGTAAGCTCCAGGATGTTTTGCCATTGTGCCTGCCCAACCAATTTATTGTGATCAAGTTTGTACTCGCGCTGAGCGTTTCTGACTTCTCGCTCCGTTACTGTTAATGTTGACTCTAAAGGATATCTCTTTTGGTAAAGGGCCCTGTCTATGACATCTATGCTATCCCGATAGGCCTCCTTCTCTTTCTTATTAGAACTTTTCCATAAGCGCTCAACAAGCACCACACGTTGCTTTTCCAGCAGATCATTCTCCTGATCATCCTTCAAAAAGAAGTCTTCGTTAAAATTTCGTTTTGTAGTAATGCGGATATGGTATTTTAGTTTTTTATCAATTGGTATAACCTTCAGGTTCTCTTGCAAAATGGCATTACTTGCCTCAAAAGCCTGCCAAAAATGCTTGTCAAACCAACTTTCATCTTCACAAAACAAATCATACCATCGGTACACGATTTGAATCATCTCCCCGCTACCTACATCTATTGAAAGAGTATCTTCATATAGCCGGTCGTTAAAGTAATTCCTTGTGTCTTTTTGCTGATTATCGGGTACTAGTTTTAATTGCGCATTTATCTGCAGGCATGCTATTAGCAGCATGGTTATAATGACTACCTTTTTCATTTAATCCGATTTAAATTGTTAAGTAATTCACTCATTCCTATTTAAACGATCGGTGTTTTGAAGCTTCATTAGTATTACTGGCCAATCGTTCACTTTCGTAATATACTGGTAAGTCGAGTTCTGGAACTGATGACTTATGATCAGGGGTTTCCTGGTCTGTTATATAAATAGGTTCTTGAATATTGATGCTAATGGTTGGTGCAATTTCCAGCTGATGTATAGTAACTACAGCAGGTAAGGAAGGCAAGTAACTCATCACAAAACCTGTTTTAGGCATTGCTTCTTTAAGATTGGTAATCGAGTCCATTTTCAGCTGATAACCTGAATATTGTATGGCAACATCTGACTTTAATTGTTCCATTAGCAGCTCACTTTCTGCCAATAGTTGCTTTTGTTGAGCAATTTCTTGTTGTTGCACCCAATGCCCAAAGGCCGATCCCATAAGTAAAAACAACACAACAGCGTATTTGACCCAATGTCTTTGTTTAGAACGATTAGCTATCCGCTCGTTGACAGCATTAAATACCTTTTCTTTACGAAAGGTAACTCCTTGGGGCATATTACTTTTCCCTTTCAAGTGATCTTTAAAAAAATCATCCAACAAGTTCGGCTGCATAGTTTGTTGATTTAAGTTGTTCTTTTAATAAGACACGAGCCCGTGTTAACTGCGAGCGCGAAGAGCTTTCGCTTATATTAAGCATTTCACCAATTTCTTTATGAGAATAACCTTCAATAGCAAAAAGATTAAAGACTGTACGGTATCCATCAGGCAGATTTCTGACCAGTTTGAGGCAAGCTTCATAAGCCAGATCATTTTCTGCTTCCGGCATTTGTAATAGTATTGGTTGATATTCTGCAACATCGTCGGAAAGCGTTAAACGCTTTTGCTCCCTTAAAAACATTAAAGCTTCATTCACCATTATTCGACGTAACCATGCCAAGGTTGCTTTCCCACCATTATCACGATAACACGGCAATGCTTCATAAACCTTTATGAATCCCCTTTGTAAAACTTCCTCGGCATCAAACTGCGATACAACATATCGTAATATCAAAACAAAGAGCTGCTCAGAGTGTCTCTGGTAAAGTGATTCGAAAAGCGTTTGTTTATTACGACGAAAGCGTGTTAACATTAGATCAGGCCAATTGATTAAAATTCTATTCTCTGCTAATAGAATGCATAAAGATGGCTAAACGCTGCATGATAATAAAAAAAAGTTTATTAGTTGGTGAACTGTGGAATTGATGATGTGCTAATTTGTCGATTTGTGAATTACAGCTTTTTGAAGCGTTGTCCGTTAATTACAAGAATCTACGCTAATTGATTTTGTGTTTTTCATCATGCTTTTAACATTGGTAATTATTCGGCTGTGATATGGCAATTGCTCTTTACCGTATGATTCACACCCGGTTAATTACATTCAGGACATACATTAACCCAAAACACGCATGAGGACACGCAGTAGCAGTACGAATTATTCTGATTATAGGGATTTGTCTAGTCCAATGTAATCTGCTGCAGCAAATCCTCGATGGTTCTTAACTTATGGCGGGTTCCGTCAGAATGATGCAATATGAAGGCATTGTTTGTTTTGTGGTCGATTTCAATTTTAGGATAGCCATCTCCATTATCTGTGGTTTGATAGCCTGTTCTGTTAAGCGCATGGCTGAGCCATTTATACTCAACGCCTGTTCCTACCACCCGAATAGTTTTTAGTTGTTCTCTTTCTACCTTAAAAGCGCCACTTTCATTGTCGAAGATGATGCCTTCTTTCTCGAAAAAACGTTTAAAGCCATTGGTCAAAATAAGATCTTCCGGAATACCCGACTCTAATTTGCGCCCTTGTGCCAACAACCATATTTTATCGGCCAGCTGCAGTGCTAAATCGAGATCGTGCGTTGACAACAGGATGCCTTTGTTTTTATTTCGAGCCAGTTTTTTGAGTAGTTGTACAATCTCAATCTTACTTGGTAAATCCAGAAAAGCAGTTGGTTCATCCAGGATAATCAAGGGCGTATCCTGCACCAAGGCTTTAGCGATCATCGCCTTTTGCCGTTCACCATCACTCATCTGAATCAATTGCCGATTGGCAAAGCCATTCAAGCCCACATCGTTGATTGCCTCTAAGATGTGTACTTTATCCTCTTTCCTGAGCGTGCCAAAGAAATCTGTATAAGGCGTACGACCTAATGCTACCAAATCAAAGACAGTCATGTTCGGTACCATCAGCTTTTCAGTCAATACCACACTCACCACTTTTGACAACTCAGCTTTTTTGTAGTTGCTTAGC
Source organism: Saccharicrinis sp. UBA6048 (assembly GCA_002429115.1). Lineage (GTDB taxonomy): Bacteria > Bacteroidota > Bacteroidia > Bacteroidales > Marinilabiliaceae > Carboxylicivirga. Next base: position 6,649 of record DIYS01000254.1, read on the forward strand.
GCCTTGCCATTAACAGAGACTTCTCCTTCGATACGCGGAATAAACCCACTAAGTGTTTTGATCAGCGTCGATTTACCAGCACCATTGGGCCCAAGTAAGCAGGCAAATTCACCACGTTGGAGTTGCACGTTGATGTGACGATGCAAGACTACTTCTTCGGCTTTACCTTTGGCATAACCAACCACTAAATCTTTTGATTGTAAAAGTGTCTGCATCTATACGTTTAGTTTTCGTCGTTTGATAATTACTGAAATGACTATAGGCGCGCCTATTAAGCCTGTTACGACATTTATTGGCAAGGCTCCTTCGAACCCGGGCATTCGCGCCACAAAGTTACAAAACATGGCCATGGCAATACCTGCCAGAATAACCGCCGGCATTAGTATTTTCTGGTCAGTAGTTCTAAACAGTCCTTTTGTCAGATGAGGCACGGCAAGTCCTAAAAAAGCTATGGGTCCACAAAAGGCCGTAACGGTTGCAGTCAACAGACCAGTTGTACACAATATATAAAGACGTATTCGTTTAATGTTTAAGCCCAGATTTTCGGCATAATACTCACCTAAAACCAATACATTAAGTGGTTTGATCAGAAGCAGGCTCAAGATGAGTCCCACTAATATAACCGGAATAACAAGGTATAGTTGTTCCCACGACACATCAGAAAATGAACCTAAGCCCCATATAACATAGGCATGCACATCTTCTTTGGGGCTATAAAACTTCATCACCCCGATAATGGCTGAGGCAGCATAGCCCACCATAATGCCAACAATAAGCAACATGGTATTATCTCTTAGTGACTGAGCAAAAAACACAATCAAGGTTAACACTAAAAGCGCACCAATAAATGCAGCACTTACAACAGTCATATGCCCCATCATACCATATCCGCTGACTGATACGCCAAGTATATTACCTGCGAAAAGAACGACTAAAGCTACACCTAATCCTGCTCCGCTACTAATTCCTAACACCGATGGTCCGGCTAATGGATTACGAAACAAGGTTTGCATCTGCAAGCCTCCAACAGCTAATGCACCACCTGCCAACATAGCGGTAATTGTTTGTGGTAAACGTGATTTTAAAATGATCGACTGATTGGAAGCCTTAAGCACTTCACCACCCGTCAATACGTTAATGATTTCTTTAACAGAGATGGAAACTGAACCAAAACCAATATTTAAAAAGAACAAAGCTATGATTAGCCCTGCCAAAAGGACAAATCCAAGAATCCAGTTTATTCGGTTTTGCTCCATTATTCCTTTTTTAAACGTGTAAAATAGCTTGCCTGATAATCTTTTAACAAATCAGGATGCAAGGCTTTAACCAAGTCGCTTAACACAACATCAGGTTGTAGTAATCCCTTTTCGAAATAGTGAGATACAGAACTGTTCGTTGATATGATTTGACGATTTTTAAAGGCTTCAAAATCGGTGTAACGATCATCCATATTACGAATACCTGAATAGCTCAACTCTTTAGGGTGATTAATAATTAATACCCAATACTCTGTTTGCTCAGCTTTATCGATGATCGTTTCATAATCTAAGGATAAAGATCCGGTTCCCTCAGAGTCTTTATAGATATAATTGCAACCTGCATCGTTAAAGAAATTAGCCATATAGCTATCTCCTGCCGGGGTGTACCATACGCCTTTATAAATATGCCCGGTAAAAACAGTGGGCTTATAATCTACAGTTTCTGTCAGCCTTTTGATGTGCACATATTTCTGCTCTATCTGACGAAATATTCTTTTGGCCTTTTCTCCCTTTCCTAACAATTCTCCTACAAAAACAAGCCATTCCGCCCTTCCCAATGGCGAATGTTCCAGGTAGGATGAATTAGTAACAATGGGAATGCCAGCTGCCCTCACGGCCTTAAAGTTGCTGTCTTTAAAGGGTGATACCATCATAAAATCGGGTTCCATAGCCATGATTACTTCCACGTCGGGCGCAACAGCCAAACCAATATTTTTAATATTCCCGTTTTTTAACTCATTTTGAATGTACGCATCAGAAATATACTGAGGCTCTGCCACTCCACCTATTGTATGCTTCATATCCAATTTGTCAGCATAGTTGACCATAGTGGAAGATAAGGCAATCCATTTATCAGATGAACCGCTAATAACATAGTCATTGTGTTGGGCTAAAATATTTTTTAAAGCTGGATCACTCACTATAGCAATGGTTTCTGTTTTTGTAGAATCACCCCAGGGATCATTCAAAACAATCTGCCGGTAATCCTTATAATAGTTGACTAGAAATCCTTTGGAGTGCGCAGGTACATATGTACTATCCGGTACTGCAGTCTGTTGATTGGATTGGTGCCCCTTTTTTGACTGGCACGCTACTAATAATGCGATTAATGCAATTGATGTAATAATATTCTTCATGTCTTTAATCTCCCGAAAGAATTATGAAACTATGGTTAAATCAGACAGGTTTTCCGGCTTGCTTCATTTATATCCCTTCCCATTTGTCGTTGACAAACAGTGGCTGCAATATAGATGTTCCTTAAAAGGCACGCATACGGCTGCGGGTACAGCTTGGGCGTTTAACCCAATTCCCTTTTCTGTTTTAGCTTACAAAAATAGTGTTTTAAATGATAATACAGGTACACAAGTTACGACTATCACAACAGGTTCATGATAACAATCCGTATTCAGTATTGTAACGTTTCATCTGCTCAATAAAACTTTCTTCGTACGAAATTTTCACATCTATAATAGCTCCTTCATTATTGACGATTGCATCCAGCTTTGGATTTATAAACCCTGAATATGGAGCTACCCCTAATCCCTTATAGCGAGTGGTCACTTCATTATGAAGATGTTTATCCACCTGAACGCCGTAGCTTTCAACCAATGAACGAGCAGCATCATAATCACCCTGTGACTTGATACGCTGTATCTCTATAAGTAAATCACCAAACAATTGACGTAGTTGCAAGTAATCGTTTATTTTGAAGTAAGTTTTTCCCTTTTTCTCAACCTTTTCAATGACGTTATTCTGTGCTCCTTTTTCCAGCACCCACTTACATACCAACTGGCGATTACGCATGTGGGCCTGCTCAATATTCGCACCTTGTTCAATACGTGCCAGCTGTATCATCAATCCATTGCGGATATAGGCATTGTACTGCGCTCTGGCAACATCCATATTTGGAATTAGATTTAACGCCATCATCTTCTTATCTGCAATAAAGTAGAGTCCAAACAAGTCGGCTCTCGCCTCTTCAATGACTGAACCATATGCCTTTAGCGCATCTGATCGAACTCCCGGCTCTAACTTTCCTGATCCATGACCAACACACTCATGCAAGTGCGTATGCAAATGATCAGCTAAAGCGCCATATTTCTTATGCAATTCGATTTCTTCTGCTGAATAGGCGAATTCCTCAATAACACCAGAAGTCAATGAAGCCATTTCGTAGGCGTGACTAATATTCTGAAGCGATACCGATTTTGAGCCATGCACTTCGCGTATCCACTCAGCATTTGGTAAATTAATACCAAGCGGTGAGGCCGGATAACAATCGCCGCCAAGCATAATGGCATTAATTACCTTCATGGAGACGCCTGTGACTTCCTCTTTTTTATGGTTTATTGCAACAGGTGAATGATCTTCAAACCATTGGGCATTTTCACTAATTACCTTCGCTTTTTGCGTTTCCTCCTGATCAATAATATTCACCAGGCTTTCCCAGGTAGCTTTGAAGCCAAGCGGATCGCCATACACTTCAATAAACCCATTGATAAAATCAATGGCTCCCTCCTGCTCTTTTAGCCATTCAATACTGTATTGATCGAATATCTCTAAATTACCTATTTCATAGAATTGACACAGTAAGTCTATCACATTCTTCTGTTGTTCATTTTCCGCCACCTCAGCAGCTTTCCTTAACCAGAAAACAATGCGCTCAATTGCTTTTGAGTAGGTGCCGTTCACCTTCCATATCTCCTCTGCTATTTGCTCCTTATCCTTTGTCAATCGAGAATTTAATCCATAAGAAACAGGTTCAGGATTTTGCTCATCCATTTGACTCTTGTAAAAGTCTTCTGCCTCTTTTTGTGTGACTCCTTTGTAGAAGTTGCTTGCCGAGTTCTGAACTAAATCCTTGTCTTCATCCTGACAAACACGTTTAGACAGATGAGAATTATCAAATAAATGCTTCGATAATCGATTAAATACCTCCAACGCATCTTTGCATCCTAATTGATCAACCTGATCTTTTGATAAAGAAGCAGTCCACTTATTTAAGGTCTCGGTATTGAACGATGGTTTTAGCTTATCTGTGCTATAATGGTGATGCAAGCCATTGGCAAAAAGAACGCGCTTATAAAACTCTTCAAACAGATCAAAATCAGGATCGCTTAACTCTATTTTCCCATGGATGTATTCCAGACACGATCGTAGCCACAAATTGTACTCATTATTCTGATCCCAAATAATGTCTCGTCCGCTTAGGCCAGCTTCTGCCAGGTAATAGATGTATAGTTTTTGGCGAAGAGGCAAAGATTCAAAACCATCGATTTTATATCGTAAAATTCGCAGGTCGGCAAATTGCTCAACCATATATTGAAAGTCCTTCATTATTCAATTTCTAAATTAATCAAGTAATGCAATTACTAATGTTGCTTCGGATTGCGCAGGTCAATGTCTTTCTGCAGTTCCCACACTCCCTTGGTAAACTTATATCCATTGTATGAGAAATCTGGTCCGTAATATTCATAAACGCCACGAAACATTGGGTCTGTTGGTCCCAGGTTATCCATCACAATCATTTTTAACGCTGGATCATATCGCAACATCATAGTTGCACGTGCCGAATATTTGAAGACCACCCTTTGGCGACTAACACGGTCATTTTTAAAAATAGGTGCCCCAAATCGTGGTCGGTTATTCTGAATCTGCAGCACATCCAGCACTCTTGTTTTCATAAATTCATCGTGCCCTTTGTAGCCAATTAAGGTGTAATAGGTTTTACCACCTGTTGCTTTTTGAATCAGATCAATATAAAGAGCACCGTACCACTTTTTATTGGTCAATGATGAACGCTCCGGTGATCTTATTTTATCGCTGGTATCCGTTAATGGATGAACAATGACATTATTATCTTTGACAATTACAGCGCCATAGAACTTCTGTTCGAATGACTCGCGTTGTATATTATACGTGCAAATTTTCACCTTCCCATCATCAGACAAAAGCGTACGCATGCGTTTTAGCTGTTGAAAATCATCCTCGTACATATCCGAATCGTTCCACAGTCGATTCAATCGTTTCTGAATGATCTGATTGAGTGAGTCTTTTCCTGCATTGGTTTGTAGATCCTGAAATTCCTCAAACTTACATTTTGTAATCAAGTCGGTAACCGAAAACAAAGTGTTCTTGCCAGATTTAATCACCAGCTTATATAAATCCTCTTGTTGCAATACTTCAGGTTGATATGTTTGCTGATGCTCATTATTCTGCTTAAACTCTTCACTAAACGAATATATCTTATCTTGATATTTCACCAGCCACTCAAGTTGATACAAGCCCTGGTAGGTTTTGGCCCCAAAAGTAAGGACACTAACCTGCTTATTTTCGCTCTCTCCAAAAAACAAGTAATCATTCGTAGCAGCATATGTGGATATGTCATTATCCATCCAATACGCTTCTATAGCATCATTTAATTCTAACAAGGTAAAGCGCTTCTGATTAGGGTCGGTCAATTGAGCCAGCTTCTCAAATTGCTTACTAAGTTCTTCCTGACCAAATAACAAAGCCGGGAGCATACATATGCAAAGGAGAAGTATTTTTCTTTTTTGTTTCATACTGTTCGAATGAGCAAGACAAATTTAGAATAAAGATCATGTATGGCAAACTTAGGAAGTACCACGTTGGTATGTGGAAAATAAAAAAGGCAGCCAAACGACTGCCTTTTCAAATATGACAATTATCTAATTAATCCCAGTTTAAAAGTACTTTACCACAGTTACCTTCTTCCATCACATCAAATCCTTTCTGGAATTCATCAATGCTATAGCGGTGCGTGATAATTGGTGATAAGTCAAGACCTGACATCAACATTTGCTCCATATGGTACCATGTTTCGTACATTTCGCGACCGTAAATACCTTTTAAAGTCAAACCTTTAAAGATGATATTATTCCAATCAACCTGTGTTTGCGATGGTAAGATACCTAACAAAGAAATTTTACCTGAGTTGTACATATGAGCCACTAACTGATTAAAGGCAGCTGGTGCACCTGAGCACTCCAAACCGATATCAAAACCAATCATTCCAAGGTCATCCATTACTTCGCGCAGGTTTTCTGTAATTGGATTTACTACACGAGTAGCACCCATTTTACGGGCTAACTCAGCTCTGAACTCATTTGTTTCTGTAGCCACAACATAACGTGCTCCGGCAAATCTTGCCACTGCAACAGCCATACTTCCAATTAATCCTGAACCAGTAACAAGCACATCTTCACCAATTAATGGAAATGAAAGAGCTGTATGCGTTGCATTACCAAATGGATCCATAATCGCCAATACCTCGTCAGGAATTGAAGCATTCATCTTCATTACATTGGTAGCTGGCACCTTTACATACTCAGCAAATGATCCGTCGATATTAACACCGATTCCAACAGTTGTTTCACAAATATGCTGACGACCGCGACGACAGTTACGACAGTGACCACAAGCAATATGGCCTTCACCTGTTACACGGTCTCCTTCTTTAAACTCTTTTACTTCGCTCCCAACCTGAGCAACATGACCAACGTACTCGTGACCAATAGTCATGCCTACTGGTATGGTCTTTTGTGCCCAATCGTCCCACTTATAAATATGCAAGTCAGTACCACAAATGGCAGACTTGGTAACTTTGATCAATACATCGTTTGGCCCGATTTCCGGAATGGCCACTTCTTCCATCCATATACCTTTCTCGGCTTTGGATTTAACAAGAGCTTTCATTGTATTCATAGGAGTATTATTTAGCTAGTATTCTATTATTATTTCGCTTTTTTACCTACAACAAATTTCACCATGAATTAGCTTTGAAGCAATGACGAATATCAACTTTAATGAAGATAAATTGAAGGTTTTTATTGAGTCAGAAACTTATAAGAACAACCAATGCATCGCTAAAAGCAAATACTTCAAAAAGCAATGTATAACTAAATTTGAACAAATGAAATAGCAACTGATTAGTCAAGCAACTCACCAATTAATACAGGATCATCACCTGAGGTTTCTATGTCGATAATTTCAACCTTGAATAATTGATTTTTATTGAGTTCGCCCCTTAATTTGACAGGTACATAATATTCGCTATAACCTTTTGATGTACCATTTTTAATGGTGTCAATCAGTACATTTTGTGTTTGACCAATAAATTGCGATCTGTAAGCAACTTTGCTTTCAAGTGCTTTCTTTCGTAACTCCTCGCTTCGTTTGGTTTTCTCTTTCTCAGGAACCACTTTATCCATGCGTGCCGCCCGCGTTTCTTCACGCTTACTGTATTTAAAAGTGTGTACATGACCAAACTGTAATTCTTCCACTGCCTTTAAGGAAGCATTAAAATCTTCGACTGATTCGCCAGGAAAACCAACGATAATATCGGTAGTCACATTAAACAAAGGATTGATACTTCTTAAGCGTTGAATAATATTTTTGAAGGATTTATAAGTATACATGCGTCGCATCTGAAGCAGCACAGATTCAGAACCACTTTGAAGACATAAGTGTAAGTGAGGTGTTATTTTTGGATGTTCCAATACTTTAAAAAAAGATTCATCGAAGCTATCAGGCTCAATGGATGATATTCGAACCCTGAAATCAAGAGGCAAGTCCACAATTTTTTGCAATAACTCAGAAAATCGGGTACCCTTATCGTTGTATCGACTGATATTAACGCCTGTAATAACCACTTCTTTATAACCAAAAGAAACCACCTGACGGATATTTTCAAGTACCTCATCAACAGGACGACTTGCCGCCCTGCCACGCACACGGGGTATGATGCAGAATGTGCAGTAATTGTCACAGCCGTCCTGTATCTTAATCATGCTGCGTGTATGAAAGGTATCGGAAGCTGGTGCGTAGCTAAAAACGCCACCCTGATATTGATTGGATGGCTGTATCTCCTTGTTAAAATGCGCTTCGACCAACTGGGGTATAGCACTCTTCTGCTCGTTACTCACCACATAGGCATTCGGGTAACGCTTTTCGAGTTTCTCTTTATGGTGATTCGCCATACAACCGGTTATAATCAGCATGCCGGAATGACCATGATTGATTGCATGATTCACGACATAGCGTGACTTTTGATCACTTTGATTGGTTACAGTACAAGTGTTGACAATAAAAACATCTGTGTCTTTACTTTCTTCTACTACTTCGTAACCTAAGTTTGAGAATCGGGAAGCTAATGCATCCGTTTCAAATTGATTCAGGCGACATCCTAATGTCTTAAAACCTACCCTTCGTTTCATAACTATGATGCTACCTCTTTTTCAACCTCCACCAATTCTCCTTCTACAGAAAAATTACTGGCTGATGTAATCTTGACGTTAACTATTTGTCCTATTAGTGAATGATCAGCACTCTCGAAACGCACGGTAATCTTTCCTTCTGTCTGACCACTTAAATAACCAGCTTTACGATCGGTATCTCTAACTAAAATCGGATAAGTATTACCCAGCATTTGTTGGTTATAAGCACCAGAAACCTCGGCTAAATCTTCCGACAACAAAGCCAAACGCTCTTTTTTTACTTTCAGATCCACATCATCGGGCCAGCTATATGACGCAGCACCCGGACGTTTCGAATACATAGCAATATAGGCCATATTGTATTGAAACTCTTTTAAAGCATTTCGGGTATTCTGAAACTGTTCATCTGTTTCACCTGAAAAACCCACTATTATATCTGTGAATAAAGTGGCTTGAGGTATCAATTCCCGTATCGCCTCTATTGATTCACGATACTTTTTCACCGAATGCTTACGATTCATTTTAATAAGTACTTTATCATCTCCCGACTGGATAGGCAAATGAATCTGCTTAGCCAGGCATTTGTATTTGGCAATGACCTCCACAACTTCACGTCCCATATCGCGCGGATGAGGCGATGTAAAATATACCCAGAAGCGCTCTGCCGATGCTTCACCTATCATACCTATTTCATCCAGTAGTTGCGCAAATGTTATCTCATCACCTTTCTTATCCAGACCATATGAATTAACGTTTTGCCCGAGTAAGGTAATCGACTTATAGCCCTTCTCAACAAGGTTTTTCACCTCATTGATAATTTCTGATGACGGACGGCTGACTTCACGCCCTCGTGTATATGGCACGGCACAAAAAGAGCAAAATTTATCGCAACCGTTCTGAATCGGAATAAAGGCTTCAAAAGCGCTGTTATACTTCGGCTTCACTTTCCAGAAGAAGTTAATTTCTTCCTTTGGGTTCAGGTTATCACGCTCTAATCCGGCCGGCGTGGTAATGCCGTATTGTGATAGCATTTGTGGAAACTGAGGCAACTCACGCATTGCAAACACGATATCAAACAGTTTTAAAAATTTCTCTTTATCAGCAGGCAAAATACATCCGCTAATAAATGTTATAAGGTTGTGCGACTGCTTACGCTTATTCCACAACGCGATTTTTGAATAGACTTTATCAATGGCTTTCTGACGTACAGAACATGCCAGTATACCAATAATATTGGCATCTTTTTCATCATCGGTCCATTGGGCACCCATACCGTCCAACACTCGTTTCACCCGTTCGCTGTCAGATTGATTCATCTGACATCCCAATGTTACTAAATGGTATTTCACTTTTAGAAATTTAGCTACTGGCTACTAGCTGATAGCTTCCAGCTTAATATGAATTACTTTTCTTCTACTAACCCGCTGTCGCGCGAATCCTTTCGCGTGACTTATAATACCACACGAAAGGATTCGTGCGGTAGCAATCGGTATCAAACAATCCCTCTCTTTCCACATTTCATCTAGAAATACACCTCTGCATGAATATTATCGGTACTTACACCTTGCTCCTCAAGAATATCATACACATCATGAATCATATTACAGTTGCCACACAGGTAATAATGGGCATCCATCCCGAATTTATTCTCGCGCAGATAATCTGTTACACGTCCATAGTAATCACCTTTACCTTCACGTGAAGCACAAAGCTTATAGCGTCCCTTTTCATAATCATCTGCATCATAAGCCTCACTGGCATATTTAACGCCATGCAGCAATGTGTAATCAAGGTTATCTTTGCTCAATACAAAACTATGAAACGGCGATATCCCTGTTCCACTGGCAATAAATACATACTTCTGACCTTTTGGATGATCCTTATTGATTGTAAAGTATCCAACCGGCTCTTCCACTACCACATAGCCTCCTTTTTGAAGCTTCTTTAAACTAGGTGACACCAGTCCGTTTTCTACTTCTTTCACCAGAATTTCAAGACTCTCATCTTGTTCTGCACTATAGATAGAATACTCCCGCGTATGAATGCCATTTGGTGGACCCACGCACACATGCTGTCCTGCTTCAAACTCAAGACCTTTGCGTTCAATCCTTAGTACAAACGTTGAATCTGTTAAATGACGAATATCTAATATTTCGTGTAAATCTGTTTTAATTTTATTGGCTGCCGGTACTGCTGCATTTCCCATAACTTGTACTGTCATTTTAAGTTGTTATTTGCTCCCTTATACTTGAATAACATTTCAAGTAGCATTTTGCTCACCAATAAACACACCAAAAGTGCATTTGGTTTAGAAAAAAGTACTTTTTTGTCTTTTTTAAGAAAAACAGCATCAGATACACAGCAGAACAAAACATTTTTAAACGCTATCCTCCTAATTAAAGAAAACACAGTTTTCCTTATTTACCCCTCTGACCGATATACATCGACCATCTCCCCTAAAAATTCAGGGGAGAAAAAAGCAGCCCCCGAGGCAAGCCTCGGCGAATTCTATTGACTAAACAGTTCAACATCCCAACTCTTCAATCATCCATCATAAATCGCCCATCATAAATCCTTCACCCTGTCATCTTCCGCAAACGTGTATTTTCTTCCAAGGAGCGATTATGCAATCGGTACATCTGACTTACCTCCACACAAATAAAACCATATTCCTCCACCACTTTTCCCTTGATCAGGTAGCAACCAGGGCCGCGAAAAGGATAGCGCTTAAAAGAATCGGCGAAATGGACGGTATCGAGCCAATACCCATCCAAATCCAGAAACGTACCAAAGGACATCGACTCACCGGAGCTTGTCCGGGTTGGCTTGCGAGTAATTAGATACCCCACTATAGCAATGGTTTTATTGATTTGTTTTGACAAATCGGCCGATTTAAGTAAGGATGGCACCTGCTTCTCAAGCAAGTCAAATGGCGAACTTAGAGGAAAACCTAATAACTCCAGTTCATCAAAGGCATTTTCCAGTTCATGTTCCCATAGTTCCGGCAGTTCAAACTCTTGCACCTTTGTCTGAAACAGGGTGGGTTCCGGTTTCGTCACTTTATTGTGTCCCAACAGGTGATGGGCATCCCACAAGAGCTCTTTTTTATCTTTTCCCGTAAAACGAAATGCGCCGATACGAATCAATATGATGAGCTGTTCGAGCGATATGGGCACACGCATCACAAAATCGGCCAGACTGGTAAATTCACCACACAAACCACGTTCGTTCAATAACATTTCAATCGATTTTTTTTCGAGCCCATACAACATGAATAAGCCTAAAAAAAGATGCTTGCCCCGAATCACACAAGGCCAATCGCTCCTGTTGACACAAGGTGACTCTACTATAGCACCGTGCATGCGTGCCTCATGCAGATACAACTCTGCCCGATAATAACCGCCGCCGTTATTGAGTGTCGCCACCATGTACTCGCGCGGATAATAGGCCTTTAAGTATAAAGCCTGATAACTTTCGACCGCATAGCTGGCCGAATGCCCTTTGGCGAAAGCATAATTGGCAAAACTTTCTATCTGCCGCCAGATATCCGATATGGTTTGTTCTGCATAGCCCTTGGTTTTACAGTTACTAAAGAACTTCTCCCTTACCTTCCAGAATTCGTTGCGCTGACGAAATTTCCATGACATACCACGTCGTAAAACATCCGACTCATCCAGTGACAAGCCTGCAAAATAGTGTGCTACCTTAATAACATCTTCCTGGTAGACCATCACACCATAGGTCTCCTCCAGAATATTGTAAAGCTCAGGCAAATCTTTTCGTGCCTGCTCTCGTCGTGCTTCATTCTGAAATCGAAGGATGTACTCACGCATCATACCACTTTTGGCCACACCCGGCCGAATAATGGAGCTGGCCGCCACCAGTCGTAAATAATCATCGGCCTTCAGCTTAGTCAGCAACATACGCATGGCCGGCGATTCCACATAGAAACAACCTATGGCCATCCCCACTTTCAACTGCTCCTTAATACGGTTATCGCGCTTAAACTTGTCGATATCATCAATATCAATTTCTACGCCTGCATTCTCCCGAATGATATCCAGCGAATCTTTGATTTTGCTCAACCCCCGCTGGCTCAGGATATCGAACTTGTGCAGACCTACATCCTCGGCAATATACATATCAAACTGCGTGGACGGAAAGCCCTTGGGCAGCAGTTCGGTTGATGAGTAAGTACTAATGGGCTCTTCTGAAATGATAATACCACTGGAATGAATACTGCAATGGCTCGGAAAACCATCGATAAACCGGCTGTACTTAATCACCCATTGTCCGTATTGATTGACACTTTCATTTGATGGATTTTTCTGTAAGGCGACAATCTCATCATCGGGCAAACCGAAGACTTTACCAATCTCACGAATGGCCGACTTGTACTTAAATGTTACATAGTTACCCAGCAAAGCCACATGGTCATAGCCATAGGTCTCAAAAATATAGCGAGTCACATCATCTCGGTCGGTCCAGGAGAAATCAATATCAAAGTCAGGCGGGGACTTACGAAACGGGTTGATAAAGCGCTCAAAGTACAGATCCAGATCGATGGGGTCAACATTCGTGATTCGTAATAAATAAGCCACCAGACTATTAGCTCCACTCCCCCTGCCAATGTAATAATATCCCTGCTTGCGGGCATAATCAACAATATCCAGAGTTACTAAAAAATACGCACAAAAGCCCAAATCACGAATCACTTCCAGCTCTTTATTCATCCGCCCTATCACTTCTTCCTCCCTATGCGGAAAACGATACGCCAAACCTTCCTCACAACGACTCTTCAGCAGCTTAAAATCCTCAACTTTTGACCGGGTAAACAACTGCTTATTCTTATTGGTGCCAAAACTAAAATCAACACTGCACGAAGCCAGTAACCGTTCTGTATTCGCCACAATTTGTGGGTATTCTGCGTATAAACTTACCAGCTCATCTTTTGGTAATATCATATCTGTTTCATCTGCCTGCTCACTTGCCGGCAGCTTACTTAGCAAGGTGTTATTATCAATAGCCCGCAGCAGGCGATGAGCATTATAATCGTGCTTATTTCTGAATGTGCAGGTATGCCTGATGACTAACTTATCCTGATAGTTTTTCCAATACGAAAAAGGCAGCTGTTTAAGTTCCCCGGGCGAAATGCCAATAAACTCATTATCACGTAGCTCATATTCCTCTCCTGCATAAGTAAACGGATAAATGACATATGCATTTGTAAACCTGGGTGCCTGCCTGTCAAAAGCCACCTTTTCATGCAGATGTGGCGTCAGGTATTCGTTGATCTCACGAAAACCGGCCTTGTTTTTAGCAAGAGCTACAAATTGCTGCTCTACCCCATTGCGAAAATCAACACCGACCACCGGTTTAATAGTATTTTGCTGTGCCAAACGTACAAAATCAATGCTGGCTGCCGTGTTATTAATATCCGTCAGAGCAAAGCTTGTATAGCCATGATAAGCGAGTACTTTTATCAGGTCTTCAGTGGATATAGTTCCGTATTTAAAGCTGTAATATGAATGACAATTGGTTAACATGCTTTTGATGTTTGATTTATGGTGGATGAATTATGATGTTGTTTCATATAGTATCAAGTAGTGAGATATGAGTATCAAGACTGATTGGCATGATGTCAAATAAAAATATATGCCCCAAAATCTCGACACTAAACCCTCAAACCCGGAACTTCCAATTTTGGTCGCATCTCAGCCTTTGGTGTTGGAGCGATGATTTCACCATCCATCTGCCCGTTAAAAGGGTTCATTTGCTTCACATGCCGGGCTCGCATACCCCGGGCCCGCTTCACGGCATCTTCACCGTAACGTCCTCGCAGATGATCCATAGCCTGATAAAGTTTGATCATCTTAAATGAGTCTTCAAAGAGTTTAATCTGATAACTCCCGCCAATCAGGTTACTGAAGCGAACGCCGATCAGACGCACCAATACCCGGCGGTCGTACACTTTTTCAAATAGCTCTTGTACCGTTTCAATCAGTGTATGGTCGAGTGAGGTGTAAGCAATACGCTTCTGTTTCGTATGGGTTTGAAAATCGGAATAGCGCACTTTTACCGACACACAAGAGGTCAGCTTATTACTGCTCCGTAACTGATATGCAAGGCTCTCAGCCATCCCCAGTAAAATACTCTTCAGATTGTACACATCCGTTGTATCCTTCTCAAAAGTACGCTCCGTAGATATCGACTTGCGCTCACTCCAGGCTACAACTGGTGTATTATCAATGCCCTGTGCTTTCTTCCAGATGGCAATGCCATTTTTACCCAACACCCGCTCCAGCAATTCCATTGGCATATCCTGCACGGTACGCACCTTTTCGATGCCCATACGCCGTAGCAGATGATACGTTTTATTGCCAACCATCGGAATTTTCTTAATCGATAGGGGTGCCAGAAAGGATTTTTCGTAACCAGTTTCAATCTGAATATGATTGTTAGGCTTAGCTTCGCCCGTCCCCACCTTGGCAACCGTTTTACTGGTCGACAAACCAAAGGATATGGGCAGGCTGGTTTCATCAATAATTTCATCACGCAGCTCTTTGGCCCACAAGTAAGTGGTTTGGATATATCGATCCATACCGGTCACATCAACATAAAATTCGTCGATGGAGGATTTTTCAAACAAAGGCGAACGTGCACGGATAATCTCTGTGATTATATTAGAATACTTACTATATGCCTGGCTGTTGCCCCTGATCACTTTGGCATGCGGACAAAGCTGTCGTGCCATACGCATAGGCATGGCCGAATGAACACCATACACCCTGGCTTCGTAACTACATGCTGCCACCACTCCCCGATCCGATGTACCACCTATCAGCACCGGAATACCTATCAAACGGCTATCCATCAAGCGCTCACACGACACAAAAAACGTGTCTAAATCCAGATGTAAGATTGATTTGTTCATTTTGTCGATTATTTCGTCATTTTTCTGACTATAATTTAGTCATTTTTATTACCTTTATGAAATAATAGAGCAAGAAGTTTTAATGAGAAAAGGGGAAATGACTGATGGAGAATGAGAAAAAAACAAGCTGTTTTTAAAGTGTTTCAATTTCATATTAAAAACGATGAGTTGTAGAAAAAAACACCACGAAGACACAAAGAACATTAAGTTTCTTCTTTGTTGAGCTTGGTGCCTTCGTGGTAATATTTCCAAATTGATTTTTAATACAGCCCCCTTCAGCAGACAGCTTCCACCTAAAACAACAACATATGCACTTCGCAGACAATATCAAATTTTTACGCAAACGCAAAAAGCTATCGCAAAGCGACCTTGCTGCCAGCCTTGAGCTCACACGCACCACACTGGCTGGTTATGAAAAAAGTGTTCAGCCTCCCTTTAAAACACTGATTAAGTTTGCCGAATATTTCAAGGTCTCCATCGATGCCTTAATCCGCTACAAGTTAGAGGCATTATCAGAGTTTCAGCTATCGCAAATAGAAAGTGGCTTTGACATTGATGTGACCGGACAAAAACTGCGACTGCTCGCCATTTCGGTTGATCAGGAGGGCAATGAGAATATTGAGATGGTACCTGTAAAAGCCCAGGCCGGTTACACCTTAGGTTTTGGCGATACAGAGTTTATTGCCTCACTCCCCAGGTTTTCACTCCCTTTTCTGCCACAAGATAAAACCTATCGGACTTTTCAGATAGATGGTGATTCGATGCTTCCAATACCTGAAGGCACATGGGTCACTGCATCCTATATTCAAAACTGGCAAACGATTAAAGATGGCACACCTTGCATTGTTGTCACACGTAATGATGGCATCGTCTTCAAATTGGTTTACAACCAGCTTAAGCAGAATGACACCCTTTTACTGGTATCTTCCAATCGCCTTTATAAACCGTATGAGTTACATATTGAGGAGGTAAGTGAGGTATGGAAATTTGAGACTTATAATGGTTTTGAAATAGAAGGGATTTAGCAGCTAAGGCTTAGATACTCTCGTTAAAAACGATCACTTCATATTTTTGTGGATAAATCACTTGATCTATTGAATATTCGTTCCCTATTGCCTTCGGCGAGTTACTTTTTGCTCAAGGTCAAAAACTAACGAAAAACCCCCAGCCTGAAATTCATTAGCAAGTTATTCTAAGTATTTATCATTTCTCCCGCCAATCAGAATTGACCGACCAGTTGAGCATTATTGACATTCACTGTAGTCAAAAGCGATTGGCTTGAACAACATCAAATTATAACATTCGTTCAAATGATAACTACAAGAATCAACTAAGCCAATGTAATTAGGGCTCATCCCCAACAATCACCTAACCTAGGTTATAAAAAAAGAAAGATCAAAAGAACGAGAGAATAAAGCTCATTTCAATATAAACTTTAACTATATCTCTTATCTCAAATAATACTGAGCTTATGCCTCCTGTCCTTTCTCAACTGAACGCAGAAACAAGAAGATACTGGAACCGGTCAGTACCATAAAGATGATACCAATAATGATAAAAGCCTGGCTCAGTGTCAGACGGTCGGTCATATAGCCAAACAGAGGTGCCAGTATTGAAAAGTTCGCACGAATAATAAGGCTTCGTAGTGATAATACCGTCGCACGAATATCAGAAGAGGTGATACGGTTGATATAGTCTTTTAATACCGGCGTTGCTATACCGCGCGAGAAATAGAACAGTACCATCACCGGCAGCACATAAATCGAATGAATAAATCCAGCCGCTATAAAGGCACCGGCAATAACAAGCGTGGTACTCCAAACCGTAGATTTTGGCCGCAGTTTCTGCTCAATCTTATAAGCAAACAGGGTCGTCATGCCCACCACCAGGTTCAGCACTGTACTGGTTGAACCAATATGTATTTCGCGAAAACCAATTTCCTTCAGGTACAAGGGGTATACCCAGGCCATGGTCAATGTGGCAGAACCAATAATGGATGAGTAAATGATATTGTACCGCAGGCTTTTATTGGTAATCATAGCATATTTAACCACATTCATAATATCCTTCCAGGTGGCTTTTTGTGTGCGGGTGTACAGTTGAGGCTCCACCAACATAAAGGCTGCCGGAATCGCGATAAAGGCAATACCTGTTTGGAAAAAGAAAGGTGTGCGTAAACTGATCTCTGCCAATGCACCTCCGGCAAAACCAGCCAATGCTTCACTAAAATTACCAACTGAGAAGTTACGTCCTTCGTATTTGATGTAATCTTTTTCACGCCCGTCGGCCTTGAGGCTATCATATAACAAAGCTGAGTCGGCCCCACTGATAAAGCTCTGTCCTACGCCCAGTATCAGTTCTGCTGCCAAAAAAGCATAGAAACCAGAAGTGAAGGAGTAAATAGCAAACCCTAAAGTCCCCAATATGCTACCGATAATAAGCGTTCGCTTTCGTCCAAGAACATCCGCTGCGTAGCCCGACGGAATCTCAAAAATAACAATGGCAATACTATAAATGGCTTTTAGCTGAAATGATTCCTCTACCGTAAAGCCCAGATCCTGAAAAAACAACATCAGGATAGGCATGGTGAGCATAAACCACTTGGCGATTTTAATCAGATAAAGCTTTGTTATATTGCCTGCGTACATCGTTCGATCTTATTTGGGCTGCGAAAATAAAGAATTATTGGGGTTTTATTTATTACTAATCTCAGTTTTCAATGATTAAGTGAAAGTAGAGGTTTGTAAAAATTAAGTTGGAATTATGAGAGTTTCCTATCGCCTGCGGCACTTCCCTCCTGCATAATGCTGGACAAGCTAAGTGAAGATGGATGAACAGTCTTAGATCATCTAATATACTGTCACTTTTTATAGTTCTCTATCATCTGTTTTTAATATGATTTTACCTTTTAATTAAATACATATATCTATCGTATATTATTATTACTCTATCTATTATTTACATATACGTTTATTTCTATTTCATTTATCTATCGTACATTTGTATTACTTCATATTTGCCTTAGATATTTACATTATCTAATTAGACAGTTACTCATTAGTAATAGTATTTAGTCATTTTAAATATTATTAATAGTTATAATTACACGACTACCCATGGAATAGTAGATATTTCCTATTTCTACTTTTTTGGAAATAATTTCTCAGAATAGACCATCAATATTATAGCCATTATCAGCAATAGTATACCAATACCATACGTCAGGCTAAAGCCATACCACTCGTAAAGCTTAATACCGATGATCGGGGCGAATAAGGCCCTGAACCCTGTAAGAAACAGGTGTACCGACTGATAATCGGCGGCCTCGTGTGGCTTACAGAAGTAGCTACTGCCAATTCCCCAAAGGATAGGCATACTGCCCATAAACACCCCGTTGAAGAAAACGGCAATCAGCAGCATATAATACAGTTTCAGACCTAAGAATTCAAAATAGAAGGGGTAATATTGGGTGAGTCCGGTGAAAAAGATGAATAGCATTAAAGCCCCGAAGGTGAGAATACCAAAGCGTCGTGGATCGCGGTTGCCAATCATTTTTCCAAATAAAGGCAGTAGCGATATGGCCACCAGGTTGAAGGCATTATTGTAAAAGGCGACTGATGAATAAGACAAATCGAGTGCCTCTTTATAAAAAATGGTCACAACAGCATGTGTGCTCATCCAGGCAAAGCCATATAAAATAAACCCAAGCTCCAGGTGCCTGAACGGGGTGTTGTATTTGAGTATTTCGAAGATGCGCTTAAACGAGTTGCCCACAGCATGGGTGATTGGCGTGGAAATCACTTCATCTTTCTGAATAAACTTGATTTTGGTTAACTGAAACACGGACACCACGCCTAATATTCCAACAATCGGGTAAAACACTTTGTAGGTGTTTGGATTCCAGTCGAGCAGCAGCCCAACAAGGAACGTTGATACCATCACACAAATCTTATTGACCGTAGTGGCATAGCCAAACAATTTACCAAATATCTCGTGCCGATAGTTGCCTTTCAGGTACTGATTAATGGATGGCACGACCGCAATTTTAGAGGTGTGAAACAATAAGAATACCGTCAGGAATATCAGGTGGTAAGTAGGATTCAGACCTGCTTCACCGGTCACATTCGGGAAAAAGGCAAAGCCAACGAGTGGCAGACGGGTAACAATACCGGTAATTCGCAGAAAACGCGTACGGTTCGAATAGCGGCGCATAATTTCGTTGGCCACCATCGCAAATAAAAACACCACCATGCTAAACTGGAATAAAAACGCCAGTTGCACATTGGATCCTTTTAAGGATTTAATGAAAATAAATTCGTTAAGAATGAGCGCACCACTGGCAATCCCATCAATGCTGCTATAAAACAAATGAAGCCTGAATGTGCGGGCTTCATCACTATTAAGGTGTTTGAAAATACTCATAAACTGCAAAGGTAGAACTTTAGAGCTTATAAACGCATATGAGGGAATTGTGTTCAGAGGAACAGCCTTTAAAAATCTTAACAGATATACTCACCCGTTAAAAAGGATGCACAAACACCCCACTCGCTCATCGAGCGGAGCCGAGATGAAATTTGACTGATATTGGTTATCAATAAGTAATCACTTCGACTCCGCTCAGTGAACAAGTACTATTGGTGTTTATTCGCATGGTGCAGATTACACTACCTAAAAGCTCACCACGAAGCCGCTAAGAACACTAAGTATTTTTTTATTTTTCTTAGTGACTTAGTGGTATATTTGCCTTTTAGTAATTAATCTCCAAAACAAAATAGCTTAAAGGTGAAACCACCATTTTAAGACCTTTACTAATCAACTCTTCAGAACCAATGCTGCTCTGGAACACACCTTGTAAATCGGCAAAATCGATAAGTATCGGACGAGGAATGTCCAATATCTGCAGTGCCGCCGATGGTATTTTAAGGTGGATATGTTGCCTTTCGGATGAGAAATTGCAAACCACCAGTAATTGCTGACTATTTGTATACCTTAAGAAAGTATACAGCTTGTTGGCATCAAACAATCCCATGTCGTTATTCTGCCACATCAAATCGTAAAATAAGCCTTGTACTATCGCCGGCTGTTGGCACAAATGCACGATCTTTACATACTCATCACGCAATGCCTTCTGTTCATCCGACAGTCTGGCTCCATCAAACATTCCATTATTCATCCATTTTTGATGCTCAGGCATGTGCCAGTAATCAAAAATGGTGGTTCGCCCATCATCACCACTAAAGCCAGAAACTCCTTCAGCCTTCTCTCTTACTTCCTGTCCATTATAAATCATTAATGGCCCCTGATGCATAAATGCCGAAACAGCCATCGCCGGAATAGCCAGTTTTGGATCGCTTGCAAAAAAACGCGAAGCTATACGTTGCTCATCATGATTTTCCATAAAGCGAAGCATATGCTTATCAATGCCCTGCAGGTTTTGCCAACAGGCTGATATATCTTTTGCCGTTCGATGTCCTTCAACAACACCACGCAAGGTATCGTACAAACCCACCTTATCGTATAGATAGTCAAATTGCCCCTCATGGATGTACAATTTGTACAATGCCGGATTATATACTTCAGCAGTAAACGTCAGCCAGGGCTCAATTTGCTTAAGCTGCGGGATCACCCATTTCCAGAACTCCACCGGCACCATTTCTGCCATATCACATCGAAAACCATCTACTCCCTTGACTGTCCAATACTTTAAAACATCCCTCATCTTTAGCCACGTATCCGGCAGTTGATCAAAATGGTTCTTCTTGCTTTTATAGTCGACTCCATAATTGAGCTTGACTGTTTCAAACCAGTCATTAATACCGGGTTGGTTGGTAAACTGATCATTCCCTGTGGCTCTTGCTACCAGCTCATTGTAATGTGATTCAGGATAGCGGGCTTTAATATCCTCCGACAACTCAAGTTTTTGATCGGGGATATAATAGAAGTTATTCTGGTTATCAAAAGCTTTCGATTTATCATCCCCCACTCCAAAATCATCAATGCCTTCAGGCTTCTTATCGGATGAATATTCCCTGGCCAAATGGTTGGGCACAAAATCGATAATTACCTTTAAGCCCGTTTTGTGGGTTCGTTCAACCAAATTACCAAATTCTTCAAGTCGCTGATCAACATCTTCTGCCAAATCGGGATTAACATCGTAATAATCTTTAATCGCATAAGGCGATCCTGCCTTGCCTTTAATCACCAAAGGATTTCCATCCGGAATGCCATTATCCGGATATCCCTGAACAAGTGCATGCTCAATCACGCCCGTATACCAAACATGCGTGATGCCCATTTTCTTAAGCTCTGCTAATACTTCAAGTGTAATGTCATTAAACTTACCACATCCATTCTCTTCCCTACTTCCATCAATTACTACATCGGTATTTTTATTGCCAAACAGCCTTGGCAGCAATTGATATACTACAACCTTCTGAACGTCCATTTTAAAAAATACTTTTAGGTGGTGTATGTTTTAGTACAATACAGGTTCGGCTTGGTAGATAAAGATGTAAACGATGCCTGTTAGACATCTGGGCTTCGGGTCGGGTATAATAATCGATCGTATCGTCAATCCGGTTAAATCCACCAAATCCTTCGGCATCTGAATTGAGCACTATATTATATTTTCCGGCATTGGTGGATATACCATAAAAAGTAAACGACTGAGATGGGTTCAGGTTAAAAACAAACAACAAGCCGCCACGACGGATGGCCAGCACCTGATCGGTTTCATTGGCTTCGCAACAATCAATTAAGGCTTCACTGATAAAATCCTCCTTATTTTGCAAAGCAATCATGGCCTTATCAAAGGCATCCAACTGCTCAAACCGCAAATCGGGATTATCTACCAGACTCCATTGACGACGGGCATATTTATACGACCAGCCATTGCCTTCACGCGGAAAGTCGATCCACTCAGGGTGGCCGAATTCATTGCCCATGAAATTAAGATAGCCATTGCCGGCACAGGAAAATGTCAGTAAGCGAATCATCTTATGCAATGCCATTCCACGATCAACCGCAATACTTTTATCGTACTTACTCATGCCCCAATACATATCGGCATCGATCAATCGAAAAATGATGGTCTTGTCACCTACTAATGCCTGGTCATGCGATTCAGCATAGGAGATCGTCTTCTCCTCATGTCGTTTATTTGATAGCTCATAAAAAATACTGCCCACATGCCACTCTTCGTCTTTCTTTTCTTTTATCAGCTTGATCCAATAATCGGGGGTTCCCATTGCCAGGCGATAATCGAAACCTAAGCCTCCATGTTTACTATCTGTTGCCAGCCCCGGGTAGCCACTCATTTCTTCGGCAACACTTATGGCATTCTCATTACATTGCCTGATCAGCTTATTCGCCAAAATCAAATAGGTAATGGCATCTTCATCCTGTTCGCCATCGAAATACACACTAAAGCCCTTAAAGTCACGCTCCAGTCCATGATCGAGGTATAACATACTGGTTACCCCATCAAAGCGAAATCCATCGAAATGAAATTCTTCGAGCCAGTACTTGATATTAGACAGTAGCAAATGGAGCACTTCACTTTTAGCGTAATCGTAGCACAACGAATCCCATGCAGCATGCTCTCTGCGATCATTATTATGGAAAAACTGATAGGGCGATCCGTCGAACAGGCCAATACCTTCAAGTTCATTTTTCACAGCGTGCGAATGAACGATGTCCATGATCACCATAATATCTAAACGATGTGCTTCATCAATCAAAGCCCTCAACTCATCGGGTGTACCAAATCGTGATGACGCAGCATGCAGGCTGGATACGTGATAGCCAAACGAGCCGTAATATGGATGCTCCTGTATGGCCATCAACTGAATGGTATTGTACCCGGCCGCTTTTATACGGAGAAGAATGTGATCCCTGAACTCCAGATAAGTGCCAACACCTTCTTGTTCAGACGCCATGCCAATATGCGCTTCGTAAATGAGAGGCACCTTCGGCTTGTATCTCTTATCATCAAACTTCCATTGATAGGGCTTATCTGGCTGCCATAACTCTGCCGCAAAAATCTTGGTTTCTTCATCTTGCACCACTCGTGTTGCCCACACTGGTATTCGCTCGCCACTTCCTCCTTGCCATAGTACTTTTAGTTTGTACAAATCCCCATGACGGAGCAACGACTTGCTGATGCGCAATTCAAAGTTACCCTTCGCATCATTTGTGAAACAATAATCCTTATTTACTTCCCAATTTGAAAAGTCACCAATCAGGTAGATTTGTGTCGCATTAGGCGCCCACTCCCTTATAATCCAGCTGTCTTCTCCATTATGAAGTCCGAAGAATTTATAACCATTTGCAAATTCACTTAAAGAAGAGCCCCCAATTCCTTGCTCACGCTCAGCAGCTTTATCGGAGCGCGAAGCAATAACATGATAATAGGGCTTTAAATATTCATCCATATAACAAATATGGCTTTCCATAGGCTAAAAGGTATTGCGGATTTATATCAACTGACTGGGGAGCGTGATGTAAATATACGATTATTAAGCTATGCTTGAAAAGCTTTACCGGCAATTACTTTGCTTTAAGGAAGAAATTTAATATTGAATTAAAACCTTCGTGGTTTTTGTCAGAACATACTGAAGGGATGATACGTGAATAACCCTATACGAAGTGCAGGGGATACTAAAACCAAATAATAACAACCACAACGTGGTTGAACTTAATACGATCAATGGATTTCGATAAAACGATTATTAACAGCAGTTTTTATTACTTTCTGAAAATACGCTTAAGGTACATTTTGCAAACCGACAGGTTAGTTTCAGCACCATATCGATACTTCATATAGGCTTTTTGTGGGAAAAATTCGTACCAAACCAATTGCATCTTCCTGCTTAAGCCTGGTACTTTAATCAGTTGCTGTAAATTAACAAAGCGATGAAGCTTATGCTGATCATGCTCCTGCATTAACCAGGTAATTCTATCGATGAGTGCTTGTCGATCAATAGCTATTTCAGTTTGTGCTTCAGGCATAAATAGCAAGGCCATTTTAAATACCTCTAAAAGCGACTCTCGCTGATCCGGTTTAAACGTAATTACCTTTTCTATGAAAGTATCAAGCTTCTCAACACCTTGTAAGATCAGGGCAATATCAAGTAACCAGCCCAAACGTAAGCCACCTATTTGCATACCCTTCTGCAAGTGAGCTACCAGATGATAAACCATTGCCTCGTCATCCAGACATTTCACCTCCTGATCGTATTTACGATAGGTTTTGGTGTGCTCAAAGAAATCAATTTGTGGTGTATGATAAACGCTTCCTAAGGTAAATAAGCGCTGATGCACCTCCAGCATCACACCATCCACTTTTATGGCCCGAACATGTGCATCCACATCTTCATGGACTGATGAACGCGGAACAACCAACGGAACAGCCCCTTCTTTTAACAATATTTCGAGGGCAAGCTTCCCTTGACCTTCCGGTACGAGGATATCCACATCACTCATGGGACGTAATCCATCATCGGCGAATAACCCACTGGCCAGGGCAATACCTTTTAAGGCCAGCAATGGAATATCATATTGTTCCAGTATCGACTTCGCCTTGAGAAAAGCCGCAAAGTTTCGTTGAAATTGCAAGGTATTTTGAAAATAGACCGACTTCCATTGTTTGAGCACACTCTCATTCACTCCTTTTATATGGCCATTTTGCAAGCGCCAGTAACACCAGGCGGCAACTCCATTGTGAATTGCCAGTAATGACAACTGTTCATCCACTTCACCCTGCCACAGATGAGCCGAACACAGATCTATCAACTGTTCTATCTGTTTACCGTTGGTTCTTTCACGCATGTACAGGTCTTTTTGCAATCGTTCGGGCTCGTATTAAGAATAATGCAAGAAAAGTAAAAGCTACGCCGCAGCCTATTGAAATACCAATATGCTCCTCCATTGACAAACCTCCATTTTTCTGCGGTGCAACGATAAAATAGCTAATGCAGATAAGCGTCATAAATACTGCCGGCAGACTGAGGTACCAATGTGGTTTATTTTGCTTAACCAGGTACATGGCACTCGTCCATAATACAATAACCGCCAACAATTGATTTAATAAACCTAAGTATTTCCAGATTAAAGCGAAGTCGCGCGTTGCCAGTAAAAAACCAATCACAAATACCGGAATGGAGATGATCAACCTTTTTTTAATGGATGACTGATCAACTCTTAAAAAATCTGCTATTGCCAACCGTGCACTGCGAAAGGCTGTATCTCCTGTAGTGATGGGACAAGCAATAACGCCGACAATCGCAAATACAGCACCAATGCTACCCAACCATGCTACGCTAATATCATTTACCACAACAGCCGCCTTCGAGCCATTTGCCAACATCGCATCATTCAAGCCTTCTACTCCACCATAAAAACTCATGGCAGCTGTTGCCCATATAATCGCTACAATTCCTTCAGCGATCATCGCCCCATAAAACACATAGCGACCATAACTTTCCTTTTTTATGGTACGTGCCATCATCGGTGCCTGTGTGCTATGAAAGCCACTTAAAGCACCGCACGAAATAACGATGAACATCATTGGAAAAAGAATATTCTCCATCGGATGATGGTGAAAATTCTTAAAACTATCACTTGTCAGCTCAGGCAAACTAATATGACCACTAAAACCACCAAAGATCAAAGCGCCACCAATCAAAACTGCCATTAAAATTAATGCAGCTCCAAAAACCGGGTATATCCTTCCTATGATCTTATTGACGGGCAATAAAGTCGCGATGAGGTAATAAAAGAATATGACATACAACCAAACGGTCATTCCTCCGCCGGTTAGAGTTGTTAGTAGGCCTGCAGGTCCCGAAACAAAGGCTGCTCCCACAATAATTAATAACAATAAGGTAAGAATGTTCATTACCACACGAGCTACAGGCCCAAGGTATTGACCAACAATCTCAGGTATACTCACGCCTCCATTGCGAATAGAAAGCATTCCCGAAAAATAATCATGCGTTGCACCCATAAAAATACAGCCAAAAACAATCCACACGTAAGCCATTGGTCCATACATGGCACCCAGAACGGCTCCGAAAATAGGTCCTAATCCGGCAATATTCAGAAACTGAATGGTAAACACTTTCCAGGTGGGCATGGGTGTATAGTCCACCCCATCGGTTTTTTTTAAAGCTGGTGTCAAACGCTTGTCGTCAGCTCCGAAAAAGCGCTCTATAAAACGACCGTATAATATAAAACCCAAAACAAGGGTAAGAATGGCAGCAATAAACGTAATCATACTTTCAATAGATTTATTCGCACCTACAAAACTATTTGTTTTTCATCTGCGAACAAGTAATTATACAATATTTAAAATCTCAATGTCATTTCATTTAAGGAGGAATTTGTAATTTCGAGCGTACTTAAAGGTCAAATATGAAAATTACGTCACTAACAATTATACTTCTTCATCTGGTATTCAACCTATCAGCACGTCAACTAAGTGATTTCCTGCTCCCCGTGCCGAAATCAATAGTCGAGACAAGCGATACACTATCTATACAACAAGGAATAATTTGCACTCAAAATATTACAGTAAATAAACCCCTTCTTTTCTTTCTTAGTGCTTTATCTGAAACAAATATTGATTATCAGCTATCGCCGATTAGCCTCGCGGGCTTCAATAGTTTATTAAAAGTTGACCTTGACCATGCCCTTGGCGAACAAGCTTATGAGTTAAGGATTTCCCAAACCGGCATTTCCATAAAAGGAGGCAGTGATGAAGGCATCTACTATGCACTTCAGACACTTAAGCAAATCAGCAGTTTTGCAAAAGTTGAAGGATATTGGCCGTGTGTAAACATCAAAGATGCACCGGATTTTGAACGTAGAGGTATCATGCTGGACATCAGTCGTGATAAAGTGCCTACGATGGCAACCTTATTCTCGTTAATCGATGAGTTTAGCGAATGGAAAATCAACGAATTACAACTTTACACCGAACATACCTTTGCCTACAAAAACCACGAAACAGTATGGAAGGATGCCAGTCCCCTAACGGCTGAAGAAGTACAGATTCTGGATAAATATTGTGCTGAGCGATTTATTGACCTGGTGCCTAACCAAAATTCATTTGGGCATATGAAACGCTGGTTGATTCACGATGAATACGAACACCTGGCAGAGTTAAGCAAGCCCGGAAAAACCATCTGGGGCATGAGTTCTCACAGAAGCCTGAGTCCTGCCGAACCAGGTTCTTTTGAATTAATGCAGGAACTTTATGCCGAATTATTGCCCAACTTCAGCAGTCAATACTTTAATATAGGTTGTGACGAAACAGTAGAACTTGGAGTTGGCAAATCAAAGCAAATGTGCATTGAGCAAGGAAAAGGCAAAGTTTATCTTAACTATTTGCTAAAGCTAAAAGAAGAAGTTGATAAATATGGCAGAACCACCCAATTCTGGGGCGATATCATCTTAAATCACCCGGAATTGATTGAGCAACTACCCAAAGATATGGTTGCACTAATTTGGGGGTATAATGCCGATCACCCATTTGATAAGCAATGTTCTAAATTTCAAAAGGCAGGATTGGACTATTATGTATGCCCTGGAACATCGACATGGAACAGCATCATCGGTCGAAATAAAACGAGTTTTGCCAACCTTAAAAATGCTGCTGAAAATGGCTTAAAATATAAGGCTAAAGGTTTTCTGAATACCAATTGGGGCGACCAGGGCCACTGGCAGCCTTTAAGCGTCAGTTATCCGGCTTTCATCTACGGTGCCGGATTGAGCTGGAATGTCACAGCCAATAAGAATATGAATATTGCCGGCAAGGTTTCTTGCATCGTATTTAACGATTATGAGGGGCAATCAGGCAAAGCGCTTATTAATCTTGGCAATGCTTATCTTCAAACCGGCGTTACAACAGACAATAGCAACATTTTCCATCAAATACTGAAACGCAACAGGCATTCTATAAAAACAGATCGCTGGACTAAATTCCTTAGTCTGTCAAAATTAAATACCACAATTGCTTATTTGGAAAATCAAAGCGCAGAATTTAACAACGCTGGTATTAACCGGTCAGACTCAGCAATCATAAAACAAGAAGTAAAGCAAGCAGTTGAACTGGCACTTCACGCCTGTCACCTCGCTAAAGCCAAACTACAAACCACTGATGGGTATTTTAAAAGTATAAACGAAGAACAAAAGAGTGAGTTAATAGCTGAGCTAACAAGTTTGATACAGTCCTATCAAACAATATGGATTGAACGTAATAGAATAGGTGGTCTTGCCGACTCAACTAATAAGCTGGAAGCAGTGCTTAAAAGCTACAATTAGCTTTGTATAGTAAAAATCGACAATTACAAACAACTTACATATCTATGAATTCATTACTTTTTATCTGATACTAAAATAATTCATAAGCACGATTAATTAATTAACATCAATTTATTGCACATTCGCATTTATTATCGATAATTTGATACACATCACACAACAAGACACACTTACCCCCACATTTATACAGGGTAAAACTTCAAAAAGACATACTTAATTACAAACACCCCTTTATTTCAGGGGGGGGTGCGATCATATATTATTATTATTTATCCATCACAAACACTCCACAAATACCCCCTCCTTTAAATATTTTTAACAAATCGACTATTGCACCTCTAAAATAATTACCGATATTTGTAATGGATTTTTTCATAAAACTTGGATTTAGTTAGCTGATTTAAGGGTAAGGACAGATAAACGTATCTGTCCTCCTTTTTTTTGAGAGAATCATAAAACCAACAAGCATCGACAAAAGCATATATAAAAAAAGGAGGCCAAGGCCTCCTTTTTACATTTTATGTATGTCGTGGTACTAGTTCAACACTTCACCCACTTTAGCTTTTAAAGCATCACCTCTTAAGTTTTTGGCAATAATAACACCATCTTTATCAATAAGAACAGTGTGTGGAATTCCAGAAACTGCATATAACTGAGCAGCTTCATTACCCCAGCCTTTCAAGTCTGATACATGATTCCAAGTTAGATTATCATCTTCAATTGCTTTTAACCAAGCTGCTTTATCCTGATCTAAAGACACACCAAGAATATCAAATCCTTTGTCCTTAAACTCAGCATACAACTCAACTACATGTGGGTTCTCAGCACGACAAGGACCACACCAGCTAGCCCAGAAATCAACTAAAACACACTTACCTTTGAAAGATGAAAGCGAAACAGGATTACCTTCTCTATCATTCATTGTAAAATCAGGAGCAGGTTGACCAACAGCCACTTTTTCTAACTTCTCAATTTTTTCGCTTAACATTAAATAGTAAGTTGAAGTTGATAAGGTTGGATCTAACATTGCCAACCCTTCTTTCATTTCTTCAATTGCACCATTGCCATAAACGTTAGCTACAATAAAAGCAGATACTACAGATGTTGGATTAGCCTTAACAACTTCCACCTGTACTTCCTGTAATTTCTGATTGTTAGCATTGTACTCTTCTACGATCTGTCTTTGCTTTGCAGTATCATTCGCCTGAGTAGCCTCACCATAAGCTTTCTTCAGCTCATTATTCTTCTCATTAATCGCCTTTTGTTGATCACTTACACTCTTATAAAGCTCAAAATTAGCACCTCCTGTAATTACAGCTTCACCCATTTTATCAAGACTGGCATTTAAAGTATATGCCACATTTTCAGCAAAGAAGTTAGCTGTATTTCTAGAGCCTGCTTCACCAACAAGTACTAAAACATCTTCAGACAGTTCCTTTGAATACTCAAAAGCACCTTCTGTCAACACCAATGTGTCTAAGACATTAACACCACTCTTATCATAGCTACTGATTACAACTGTTTTACCTTCAGCGTTGTCAATTTTACCAGACAAGGAAAATGTAGGAGCCGGTGATTCACAAGCGGTTGTCAAAAAAATTGCCGCAACAGCAATTAATAAAAAATTTTTCATTTGTAGAATTTTTAATACCGCGTATAGCGGTAGGGTTGTTTTAATAATGAGAGACTAAATG
>DIYS01000141.1 GCA_002429115.1 Saccharicrinis sp. UBA6048
ATTGGATGTTACCGTGGTATTCGTCACCGTATCGGTTTACCATTACGTGGTCAATCGACTAAGAACAATGCCCGTACACGTAAGGGTAAGAAGAAGACTGTTGCAAACAAAAAGAAAGCCACTAAATAATAAGTAAGATATGGCAAAGAAGTCAGGATCTCAAAAAAAGAGAGTTGTTAAGGTGGAGGCGCAAGGTCAGGCTCATATCCATTCCTCTTTCAATAACATTATCATTTCACTGGCTAACCAAAATGGTCAGGTGATTTCTTGGTCAAGTGCGGGTAAAATGGGTTTCCGTGGTTCTAAAAAGAACACCCCATACGCCGCACAGATGGCTGCTACTGATTGTTCAAAAGTAGCATTCGACTTAGGACTAAGAAAGGTAAAAGTTTATGTAAAGGGGCCTGGTAACGGTCGTGAATCTGCGATTCGTTCTATCCACGCTGCTGGTATCGAAGTAACAGAAATTGTTGATGTTACTCCACTACCACACAATGGATGTCGTCCTCCAAAAAGAAGAAGAGTTTAATTACTCGACTAGTTATTAACCATAAGTTTTTGATGGCAAATTTTGAATAAGAATTGGTTATATGATTATTTCTCCTCTCTATAATCTGCGGCTGCCATATTCAATATTTAAAATCAAAAATTTAAAGTCAAAAATTTAGAAGAATGGCTAGATATATTGGTCCAAAAACAAAAATCGCTCGTAAGTTTGGTGAAGCGATTTACGGTCCGGATAAAAATTTCGAAAGAAGAAATTTTCCTCCAGGACAGCATGGTAACAACCGTAGACGTAAAACAAGTGAATACGGGTTACAGTTAAAAGAAAAGCAAAAAGCTAAGTACACTTACGGAGTGTTAGAAAAGCAATTCCGTAACCTGTTTAAGAAAGCTTCTCGAAGCAAAGGTATTACAGGTGAGGTGTTACTAGGCCTTCTTGAATCTCGTTTAGATAACGTTGTTTATCGCTTAGGAATTGCTCCTACAAGAGCAGCAGCTAGACAGCTTGTATCACACCGTCACATTACTGTTGATGGTAACATTGTGAACATCGCTTCTTATCAGGTTAAAGCTGATCAGTTAGTAGGTATTCGCGAAAAGTCAAAGTCGCTAGAAGTTATTTCGACGTCGTTGGCAAATACAGGTGTTCACAAATATTCCTGGTTAGAATGGGATCAAAATTCATTTGCAGGTAAATTTTTAAATGTACCTGAAAGAAGTGATATTCCTGAAAACATTAAAGAACAGTTGATCGTTGAATTGTACTCTAAATAATTAATTCTTATGGCAATATTAGCATTCCAAAAACCAGATAAAGTAATAATGCTGGAAGCCGACGAAAAATTCGGCAAGTTTGAATTTCGTCCGCTTGAACCAGGCTATGGTATTACCGTTGGAAATGCCTTAAGAAGAATAATGTTATCCTCTTTGGAGGGTTATGCAATTACAACTGTCAAGATCGAAGGTGTAGATCATGAATTTACCAGCATCCCTGGTGTAATTAATGATGTTACCGAAATCGTTCTTAATCTTAAGCAGGTTCGCTTCAAAAATCTGGTAGAAGATACAGATCAGGAAACTGTTACTGTTAGTATTTCAGGTAAAGAAGAATTTACAGCGGGTGACCTTAATCAATTCATGACTGGTTTTGAAGTATTAAATCCGGAATTGGTTGTAGCTAAGATGAACCCGGAGGTAAATCTGCAAATGGTATTGACCATTGAAAAAGGAAGAGGTTACGTTCCATCAGAAGAAAACAAACCAGCTGAAGCTGAATTTGGTTTAATAGCTATTGATTCAATCTTTACACCTATTCGTAACGTTAAGTACGCTATCGAAAACTATCGTGTGGAGCAGAAAACTGACTACGAGAAGTTAGTATTCGAAATTGAGTCAGATGGTTCTATTCATCCAAAAGATGCGTTGAAAGAAGCAGCAAAAATATTGATTTATCACTTCATGTTATTCTCAGACGAAAAGATTACTCTTGATTCAGATGAGAAATTTGGCAACGAAGAGTTTGATGAAGAAGTATTGCATATGCGTCAGCTTCTTAAAACTAAGTTGGTTGATATGGACTTATCAGTTCGCGCGCTTAACTGTTTGAAAGCTGCTGATGTGGAAACACTAGGTGAGCTTGTAACATTTAACCGTAACGACCTGTTGAAGTTCCGTAACTTTGGTAAGAAGTCACTTACTGAGTTGGATGATTTACTACTCAATATGGGACTTACTTTCGGAATGGATACCGCAAAGTATAAATTAGACAAGGAATAATAGCGATGAGACATAGAAAGAAATTTAATCATTTAGGTCGTAAGAGCGCGCATCGCAAAGCGATGTTAGCTAACATGGCTTCGTCATTGATTCTTCACAAAAGAATCAAAACAACGGTGGCTAAAGCTAAAGCTTTACGTATGTATGTTGAGCCTCTTATCACTAAAACCAAAGGTTTGGATACAGTAGAGGAAAAAATGCATGCTCACAGAACTGTATTCGCTTACTTAAAAGATAAGCACGCCGTTAAAGAATTATTCGACGAGGTAGCAGGTAAAATTGCGGACCGACCAGGAGGATATACACGTATTTTGAAGTTAGGAAACCGTTTAGGTGATAACGCAGAGATGTGTTTGATCGAGCTGGTTGACTACAACGAAAACATGTTGGAAACTAAAAAGTCCTCTACAGCTGGTAAGAGAACACGACGTGGACGTAGAAAATCAACTGCTGACAATGCTGTTGCTGAAGCTCCTGCTCAGGAAACTCAAGAGCAAGCTCCAGAATCTACTGACGCTGAATCAAAAGAATAAATCATTGATTAAAAAGGAAAGACTTTTGTTTTTCCTTTTTTTTCGTGAAATTGCTTTAAAAGAGGATAATGACGAAACAGCATTATCCTTTTTTTATGACAGATTATCAATCAATACATAAACAAATAGTATTATGGGACAAATTACAAATGTTCATGCACGTGAGATCCTTGATTCACGAGGTAATCCTACAATTGAAGTTGAAGTTACTGTAGACAATGAAGTGGTTGGACGCGCAGCTGTACCATCAGGAGCATCAACCGGTGAGCACGAAGCTCTGGAATTGCGTGACGGCGACAAAGGACGTTACTTAGGAAAAGGTGTGTTAGCCGCTGTAAAAAATGTTAACGAAGTAATCGCCCCTGCCTTAATAGGTAGCAGTGTTTTTGAGCAAGTTGCGATCGATAATAAAATGTTAGAGCTTGACGGAACTAAAACGAAGAGCAAACTAGGTGCTAATGCTATCTTAGGTGTTTCTTTGGCTTCTGCTAAAGCTGCTGCTGAGTACTTAGGTATGCCATTGTATCGTTACATTGGTGGTACTAATGCAGTTACTCTTCCTGTGCCAATGATGAACATTATCAACGGTGGTTCTCACTCTGATGCTACTATTGCTTTCCAGGAGTTTATGATTCGTCCTGTAGGTGCTGAGTCATTCCGTGAAGGTTTACGTATGGGTGCTGAGGTATTCCACGCATTAGCTAAAGTATTAAAAGGTAAAAACCTTTCTACAGCTGTAGGTGATGAGGGTGGTTTTGCTCCAATGTTAGGTGGTACTGAAGAAGCTATCGACTGCATCTTAACTGCTATCAAAAATGCTGGTTACAAAGCTGGACGTAAAGAAGAAGGTGGAGATATCTCAATCGCTATGGACTGTGCGTCTTCTGAGTTCTTCAAAGATGGTGTGTATGACTACAGCATTTTCGAGCCAAACGGCGTGAAGCGTAATTCTCAAGAGCAAGCTGCTTATTTAGCTGAATTAGTTGCTAAATACCCAATCGATTCTATCGAAGACGGTATGGATGAGAACGACTGGGACGGATGGGTAGCTTTAAATGCTGCTATCGGTGATAAGTGCCAGTTAGTAGGTGACGACTTGTTCGTAACTAACGTTGATTACTTGAAGAAAGGTATTGAACTAGGAGCTGCTAACTCAATTCTTATCAAAGTAAATCAGATTGGTTCATTAACTGAAACATTGAACGCTATTGAAATGGCTCACCGCGCTGGTTATACTTCAGTAACGTCTCACCGTTCAGGTGAAACTGAAGATGCAACTAT
>DIYS01000177.1 GCA_002429115.1 Saccharicrinis sp. UBA6048
GGTGGCACCGACTATATTGATGTGATTCCGCAAGGTACCCATGCCGACAGCCTGCGCTACATAAGAACAAGTGGCCTGGTAACACCCGCCACCCCGCAAAGCAATGGCAGCCGCTTGCTACTGACCGGCCTGGGAGGGGGCGACGAGGATATTCTCACCGTCGCAGTGGCCAAAACCATGCAGGTCGACTCGGCCAATACACGCGAGATACTCACTGAAGCAGGCGCTTTAGGCCTTGTTTCTTACGATGTGATTACCAAAAACGTGGTGCTGGTACCTGTTAATGGGGCACAATGCCCGCAAAACCCCGCACCTGTTATTCAGGAGCTGGACAGGCTCTATAAAGGCGCTGTTACCAACTGGCAGGTGGAGATATTCGACAACCTTGAAGTAAAAGAACTATCAGCTGATTTTGGCGACTCGGGAACCGACTTTGCCAAACGCTATACAGATGATATGAACAAGGTGATTAAGGCTTTTAAACGTGTCCATACCAAAAAGCGAAAAACACTTTACCTGTTTTTTATTAAAGATGCCCAGCCTCAAAAGCAAGGCTACATGCCGCTGGCCGGCGACTATGGCTTTATTTTCAATTTTGGCAGTGACCTTAATACGGTAGCGCATGAGTTAGGGCATGGGGCATTTAACCTACGTCATACCTTCTCTGATAAGGCGCAACACTATCTCTCAGAACGTAGCACAAAAAACCTGATGGACTACGCCAATGGTGGTGAGTTGTGGAAGTACCAATGGGACCTCATTCACAACCCCGAAACAATCATTTTTGATGCGTATGATGAGGAAGAGGGGGCTTTTGAATCCTATGAGTATTTAGCAGGTAAGAATGTTATTTCTGGCAGTTTCAAAGAAGCAATAGGATTATCTGCCTCAAGTGGGTTATCTTTTGTGAGTCGTGCAGGTTGGGTAATTACAATACCTTCTAATGCTGTTGATGTGACTTTTAATGATAATGGAACATTAATGGGTTTTACAATTACTGAGGATGGAAAACAAGAAAGATATGTAGGGGCACAATATACAAAGGGTGAAAATGCTGGGAAATTTGCAGGATTCCTTAAAGTGTTTGGAAGTTCCGATGACCATCAAGAAAAGGTTTATAAGGATGAAATCTCTAAAGTTTTAGAAGGAGCTCGTACGAATGTTTACTTTGGAATTATAAGTAGTGGTAATAGTGATACTCCTTGTGAGATATATCTTTTTGAGGGGGAATATCCATTGTCTGATGTAAGTGGAAACTATAATACAGGAGGGAATAAGCAGCCTAAAGTTAATACTGAAACAATAAAAGGTAAGCTTCTTTCTACTTATGCTGACAATGAAGTTTCGGTACCAGCATATGGTGATAAGATTAAATATCTTACATCTGTAAAATCCGAACATGCTTGCAATAATTGTGAGAAAGGGAAAACCTTTTATGAAGAATATGAATCAACAGCAACAGATGAAGAAAGCAAATACATTCTTACAAAAGTTTCTCAATTAATTTGTGATAATGAGAGCGAGATTGTTGATTATGAAATACTTAAGAAGCAAATTAACTGGGACTTTCAGAGGTTAATTGAAAATAGTATTTGGCATAGTGATAAGATATCTTTTAAAATAGCTAGGAATACATTTTGGGAAAGACCAGATGCCTGGAAGTTGTATTTTGAAGCATTAGAAAAGACGAAAGATAAAATCGAGTATTACAATAAGCAACTAAATGCTGATATCTCAGAGGATGACTTTCGAATTGCTGTGTATTATCTAAATGCTGAATTTCTTGCAACCTTAACTCTGGACGATAGAGTGGAATTATTGCAGATTATTTTTGAGAACAACGCATTTATAAATGAAAGCTGGTTTAATTCTGGGACGAGTGATGTTTCATTAATAACCAAGATAGTAAGTACATTAAGCAGTCAGGATTTAAGTGCGTTGCTAACTAAACTTATTGCCAAAGAAAAGGAATTTGAAAATCAGGAAAGAGATGTGCTTTTTGAGGTGATAAATGGAGTGAGTGTAGATGCTCTAAAAGAGGTTAGTCTTGAGTTAAAACTTCAATCATTACAGACTTTATTGGGGGGGAGTTTAGTTAACCTATTTGGAGCTACCAATTATCAAGCTGTTATTGCAAAAGTTGTAGGAAGTGTAAAAGATGAAGATGCTACCCAGTTTTTTACAGAATTAAGGTCAACATCAAATTACCTTGTTGAAGAAAAGTCCTTATTGAATACATTAAGAAACAAACTAGATGACTTTCTAAATTCTGAGAAATCGTATACAGAATTTTTTAAGGAGATAAAAAGGCTTAGTGATGCAAGATATATTCAGGAAAAGGGAAATCTGGAAATAACAAAAGCCATTGTTTGGGATGTTAAGAATGTTGATGCGGTTTTAATTTCTTATGTCAGAAACAATAACGATTTTGACTTCAAATACAACGAAGAAAATAATACAGTAAGTGTTTCTACATGCATAAATAAGGTCTCTAGAATTTATGACCAAGCCAATTTTGTTGAAGAAGAGTGTTTAGAAACTGAATACATTCTACCTGAAAATACTGACCCGTTTGAATTAATTGGCATTACAATAATAAACGATATATCGCCTTTTACCGGAGGTTGCAATAATGGTCAAGGTGGTTATGGTTATTGTGGTGAGATGTTTTATATACCGGCTATTTTTATTGAATACCTAGAACAAAAAGAAAAAGTTCAAAGGTTACAAAATGCTGGCTGGAATACTTTTAATGTAGTAATAACTGCTGCAACCCTTGGAGAAGGGACTGCTGCCATTACGGCAATAAGAACAGCTCAAGCAGGTACAAAAGTTGCTGTTGCTGCTAAACATGCCTACACGATATTCGACTTTACATATACTGTTACTAATATTACATTGGATGCTGCTGGAGTTGAAATGGGATCTGCATGGGATGCTGTTGGTTATTTGTTTGCAGCTAAAACAAGCTATGACCTTATAAGTAAAGGCGGAGCCAAAGGATTAGCAAAGCTTAAAAAAACGTCTGCATCCGACAAAAAGAGGGTTATTGAAAAACTAGGATTAAATAAGAATGGAAAGGTGTTAACGGAAGCTGAACTTGATGATTATATAAAACATGTTGAAGCAGAAATAGCTAAAAATCCTAGTTCAGACTTGGCTAAGAAATATCAGACTGAGTTGAAGGAGCTTGAAAATGCAGGTTGCATATCGACTTTAAACAAAGTAGATAATACTATTGATGATGTTGGAAATGCCGCACTTAAAGAGGATGATATTCTTGATGAAATAAAACTAACAAATAACTCAGCAACTGATGGAGCTAAGAAACTTTGGGCAGTACATGAGGATAATGTCACAAGACAGTTGCGAAAAATACATGGCAATACAAACGTTGGTCGACAGATTACAGTTGATATTAAATTAAAAAATGGGAAAATTATTACATGTAAGGTTGATAATCTTGTTAAAGAAGGGAATACATACCAGATTATTGATGCAAAGAGTAGTATAAATCAGCGCCTAGATATGAAATCGGCAGAGACACTAACTAATAGCTGGTCAACTAAGAACCAGAAAGCTTTTTATGATGCATTGAGGAATGGTGATGTGCAGAGTATTGAACCTAGAGGTAATTTGGCAATAGATTATTTTGATGGTTTGGGTATTGATGTACCAGATAATTTACCTATTAAAAAGTCAATTGACTTTTATGTAAATGATGTTGCAACGGATGGTTACAATATTTATGTGAAACCTTTAAATTACTAGTAATGAAAAAAAGAGAAGTGGATAGTTTTTTAAATAAGGGATTTACAGGTGCATTAAAAAAATACAAGCCTAAGAAAGATAAGAAAAGATATCTTTTTGTATTTGGAGACATTTACTTACATTTTGGATATGGTGTGGTTGATTCTGATAATTCTTTTCCAACAACATTTAGTTATAAAATTGGATGTCGTCAGCTGTATCAGATACTATCCAAAGTGTTTCCTGATAGGTATAATGAAAAAAATAAATACCCTTTAGCCATCGGTACAGGGCAAATTGCATTATTTGATGAAGGTAAGTACCCCGTGTTAGAATATGATATCTATACAGAACAAGATGCGCAAAAAATGATAGATGAAGTATCAGACTATATTTTAAATACAGTTCTCCCTACATGGGAGGCAAGCCCAACAGTTGATTTTTTAGAAAAACAAGTTAATTCAGAAGTAAAGGATGCCCCTAATTTTTCTGGTTTAATCCTTGCTAAAATGGTTGATAATCCAAACTATGAGTTAATTAAGAAAACATTAGTAAGCTTCTCAAGTAATTGGTCGGAATTTGATAAAAAAGACTTAACAGCGGTAATAGAGTTTTTAGATGTCCATTCATCCGAAGAAATAAGGCAAATAGGTAATCAGTAAACTATTTTTTCTTACCCAATATTATTTTCCACCCAGTAATCATTTCATCAATTGAATTAACCAATGTAGGGAGTTTGCCTGTTTCTTTGTAGACCTTTATGCTGTTATTAATTGCTAGAATAGTAAGAGTAGCGAGTACTGTTCCGACAATAATAAAAACAATACCGAGTATAAATAAAACAACTTTTCCGAAACCTGTTCTTTCTTTACCAATTAGGATATGATTGTTTAATTTAAGAAATGTAAGTGCATCGTTATTCCCAATCTCTATATGAGAAGTGTTAATGCTTTTTATAACACTATCGGATATTGTAATGGGCAAATCAAGGTTGTCTTTATTTGAGAACTTTTGAAAAAAATCTATCAGTTTAAAATATTGATTATCTCCTTTTTTGAAAGACACCTTGAATGTTTTGTTGTTAAGTTGTGTTTCAAAGGTTAAGTAGTTGGTAACGTTGGAATTTAAATAGTCGAGTCTTAATTTTGAAATTTGATTATCCTGCTGTGTTGTTTCTTTATTTTCCCATGAAATATTAATGAATCTTGGGCCAACAAGAAATGTCAAACAAAAAGCCAATAGAAAGGCATATGAATTTTTTAGAAGAAGTTCAAGTATTTTCATGGGCATACAAAATTGGCTGAATCATTACTTTAAAGAGTATTGCAAAAATATAATACCCTTTGTATATATCAAAGTAATATAGGCCAAACAGCTAGCAATGAATATTAATAAACAGTTAAGTACTGCTGAGTATAATAGAAATGGAATAGATAAGGTTTTAAAGATTGAAATCCATAATAGCAGAGTGGTAAATATTAACACGGTTGAAGGTGTATCAGGAAGTTTAATACTACTGTATTTTATAAGTGGCTATTTCGGAGTGACCAT
>DIYS01000270.1 GCA_002429115.1 Saccharicrinis sp. UBA6048
AAGATTTTTTAATGTTTCTATAAGGCCGGTCCAGTAGCTCAGTTGGATTAGAGCAACAGCCTTCTAAGCTGTGGGTCCCAGGTTCGAATCCTGGCTGGATCACGAAAGAGATTACTTCATTGAAGTAATCTCTTTTTGTTTATATAGATTTGGAGAAATGAAATCGATGAACTTTTTTTGAAAAAAATAAAATTTAAAAGGTTCTGTAAGCCAGTATTTTTAGGCTCTTGGTGAAAAATAATTGTAATTTTTTTGCTAAAAAGTTTTTGAAAAAGAAAAAAGGCTTCTATATTTGCATCGCAATTGAGAAACACGGCGAGGTAGCTCAGCTGGTTAGAGCGCAGGATTCATAATCCTGAGGTCGGCGGTTCAAGCCCGCCTCTCGGTACGATTACAAAGCAAAATGATCTGAAAGCCTGATAGTTAAGTCTATTGGGCTTTTTTATTTCCCCACACTTTCCCCACAAATTAAACTGAACGCATAAAAAAAAGCGAAACTCTACCCGTTAGTAAAACTTCGCTTAAGGAAAGCGCTAAAGCTTTTAGAAATTAGATGATTAATTAGCCGCACTAATCCGATGACTCACCTTTACAGCCAATTGATCTTTAAAGCTGGCATCAACGTAGTTATCAAGTTTCATACACACCTCTGAAGAAAACTCAATGCCATAGGTAGTCAGATGAATCCAGTCCTCACGGCTTAGTTTTAATTCACTTTGTTTGATAATATTAAAGTCAGTAAGTGATTTAATAATACCCGCATTGAAATTATCGCCTGCACCAATGGTGCTCACCGGATCAATAATTGGTACCTGAAAATGATGGTGGTAATTAATGCCGAAGGTATAAACGCCTTTAGCTCCGGCTGTGATGATTAAGTTGGGACAAAAGGCTGCAACTTTAGCATAAACAGCTTTAGGGTCACATAAGCCATAGATGTTGCTGAAATCTTCATCACTGCCTCGTACCAGGTCGGCATAGGCAAAGTTCTCTTCCAGCACCTGAATGAGTTGATCTTGATTTTCCAGGTGTTGGTTTCTGAAATTTGGATCGTAAATAATGATGGTGCCCGCCTTCTTAGCTGCTTCGAGGTAGTCTTTTAACCGCGTCCTGACTGCAGGATTGATGCCAAAAGATGAACCGAAGATCAGGATGTCATCTTTATTAAAATCAGGGATGTCCCCCTGAAGTCGTTGTTTTGGATAGTTCTTGAAGAATTCATACTCGGCATCATTCTCATCATTTAAATACGCCAGGGCAATTGCCGATTGGCCTTCATCAAAGCGGTGAACAAAGTCAGTGCTCAATCCATTTTCTTGAAGGAAAAGTGCAATGTTATCGCCCACTTTATCGTTGCCAATTTCTGTGATGAAATAGCTGGGTATGTCAACGCGGGCCAAAGAAACTAAGGTGTTTAAAATACTGCCTCCGGCTTTGGCTGCAATGGGTTGATGATTTTTAAAAATAATGTCAAGAACGGTTTCTCCTAATCCAAATACTCTCCGCATATCTCCTTATTGATGAACAATACCAAAAACCACACTATATTATCATTATAAATCGTCTCTTTATAAGTTTCTACTGCTTCACAAAACGATCACATAGCATATGGCTATGCATCCGCTTTGTTCCTTGTGTAAACTATAAATAGATCAATTTATTTAACGATCATTTAGTATCGTATTTGGTATAAAAAAAAGCCACCTTGCTTGGCAAAGTGGCTTGCAAAATAGATAATTTCGTTTATTTCACCAACTTACTGATGGTTTTGAAGGCGTCAGAACCTGCAACACGGCACAGTTCAAATAATATTGACTCATAACTTGTTACGATGACACCCTCATGACGGAAACGCTCAAGGGCAATGCGCTTGTTATCAGGCGTGCGTGAGCTTACGCAATCTTCCACAATAACCGGGGTATAGCCTCTTTCCTTCAGGTCGATGGCAGTTTGCAACATGCAAATGTGAGTTTCCATACCTGTTAAAATAACTACACGCTTAGAGCTGATTTCCAGAGCTTCCATAAACCTTGGCTCATCACAGCAGCTAAAAGCCATCTTTTCAAAATGCGGATCTTCCTTAACAAGCTCTTCGATTCCAGGAACGGTATCACCCAATCCTTTTTTATATTGCTCTGTTACCAGACAAGGAACACCTAAAGCTTTTAATCCTTCTACCAGAATTTTAGTGTTTTTCTCTAATAACTCATTGTTATGAATGTGAGGAAACAATCGCTCCTGAATATCCACAACTACACCGATTGTGTTTTCCTTTATTAATCTCATCTTATCTGTTTATTAGTGATTTTAAATCAAGTTGATCAAATGGTTCAAAAAAATCAAGTAATTCGCCAGCAATTATTTCAACGCCACCTTCCTGGTCCGATTCAATATTAAGTGGAATTACCGGATCGTGCAGTGATAATCGCAGTAAGAACCAGCCTTTTACTTTAGCTGATTGCACCGATACACGCACGCCTTCGTAGTTGTTCGGCACTAACTCCCAGCCACTTTTCGATGATGTGAGGTGACCCAATTCACTGATGACATTTTCACCATACGATTTGAAATCAGCTGCTGATATATTGATTCTGAATTCTTTGCTTTCTGCCGGTTTTGGTAGTTTATCAATTAACGAAGTAAGTGATTGCCCATCTTTGTTTAACTGTGCCATTTTGATCACCATTTTAGTAACCAAATAGGCACCGTCGTCAAGAAAATAGTTTTCTTTCAAAGCAGCGTGACCAGATGTTTCAATGGCTAACCACGATTCTTCACCAACCTCATTCAGTCGTATCGACTCATTGATGACATTTTTGTAGCCGCGCTTAAAGCGATGATGTTTGGCTTTTAGTTCGTCATTAATAAACCAGGCCAATCCATCTGAGGTAATCGAGTCGGTCACCACGGTAGAGCCAGGGTGTTCTTCGTTGACGATAGCTGCCGATAGAGCAACCAGTTCATTGCGATTCACCGGATTTCCTTTTTCATCCACTATTGCAGCACGGTCCACATCTGTATCGAAAATAATACCTAAATCAGCCTTGCTGGCCTTAACAGCATCGCAAATCGATTTCATGGCGATGTTATCTTCAGGGTTTGGAATGTGGTTTGGAAATTTACCATCCGGATCAAGAAACTGGCTGTCCGATATGTCCGCACCTAGCGCGCTCAGTACTTTATGAGCATAGAAACCACCAGCGCCATTACCTGCGTCAACCACAATCTTAAATTGACTTAGCGGTTGCTCGTAGTTATCTGTTGAGTTAACCTCTTTTCTGATCTTGTCAACCAATTGCTCTGAGTACACAGAAATAAAATCAACTTCCTGACAACTGCCTTTTACAGCACTATCAGCTGGTGTTTCATTTTCAGCAATGGTTAAAATGTCCGATATATCCTGTTTCTCAAGTCCTCCATCGGGAGTGAAAAACTTAAGGCCATTGCGATTAAATGGCAGGTGACTTGCAGTAAGCATAACGGCACCTGTGGCGTTGTATGGAGCAGTAACAGTTGTCATAAACATTGCCGGCGTTGAGGCCATTCCGCAATCCATAACTTCAGCACCTTGCTCAACCAAGGCATCAATAAAAGCACTTTTTAAGTCTGGTCCCGACAAGCGTGAGTCCATTCCAACAGCCACTCTAATTGCTGTACTGCCATTGTTCTTATTTTGCAGCCATTTATAAAATGCAAAACCTAGTTGTGCTACCACATCTGTTGTCAGGTTAACTTCCTGACCAGTTATACCGGTTAATGCAACACCACGGATGTCTGATCCGTTTTGTAGTTTTTTCCAGTCAAAACCCATAAACCATTATTTTGAGCCGGCAGCTTTGCGCGATTTATCACCTAAGTATCCACCATGGTGACGCTTAGCATATTCAGCATTAGTAAAGTTTATTTTCTTCATCAATAATACAACCAATGTGTCGCCAATAACAGTCATAGTTGTAGTTGATGTAGTTGGGGTAAGGCCTAGGATACATACTTCTTTCGGATTGCCGGTATTAATGCATACATCAGATTCCTGAGCTAACACCGATTCACCGTTACTGGTAATAACAACAATCTTCACATCAGGATTCAAGCCACGAGCCAGGTCTATTAACTCCACTATTTCTCGTGTTTTGCCCGAATTAGAAATCATTAAAAGAACATCGTTTTTTTGCAGCAAGCCTAAATCACCATGTTGTGCTTCACTCGGGTGAAGAAAGTACGATGGTGTACCTGTTGAGCTGAATGTAGTGGCCATATTGAT
Source organism: Saccharicrinis sp. UBA6048 (assembly GCA_002429115.1). Taxonomy (GTDB): domain Bacteria; phylum Bacteroidota; class Bacteroidia; order Bacteroidales; family Marinilabiliaceae; genus Carboxylicivirga. Next base: position 4,262 of record DIYS01000270.1, read on the forward strand.
CGCAATCTGACCTGCTTTACCCATGCCGGAAGTGATTAATTTACCACCTTTTACATGTACTTGTTCATGGATAATTTTAACAGCTTTTTCAAAATCATCTGTCACAGGGATGTTACTAACAGCTTGTGCTTCGTGTTCTAATATTGCTTTTACTTCGTCTAAAATCATGATTGTGCTATTTATAGTCGCAAATGTACCAAATATATTAAGAATTAGATTTGAGCTTTGTCACACAAATTTTTTAATTCAACAGTTCAAAAGTTGTCTTAAGCCAAAGACTATACAGCTCAGGTTTATTGTGCTTTTTCAGCTTTCTCAGGTGTCTTTTGTATAAATCACAGGTGTTTAAAGGATAGTACCAAAACGTTTGTAAGAAATTAAATGATCGGTTCCAGTCCTTATAATAGCTGGTGATCAGCTTAAAGTAATTGTTGTGTAACTCCTGATACTTTTGGGGCGCATCGGCTTCTGTTAACTGTGTAAAAAGATGTGGCTTGGTTAATATGCCTCGCCCTAACATGACAGTATCAATTTCCGGTGCTGTCTTTTGCAAGTTGTGCAAATCGCTCGTTGAATTAATATCACCATTGGCCACTACCTTGTGTTGCGATAATTCTCTGAAGCGCAAAAACATCTGCCAGTCAGGTTGGCCATCGTATTTTTGAGTAACTAACCTGGGGTGAAGAATTATTTCCTGTAAAGGATAGTTATTCAGTAATTTAATGATCTGTTTCCCTTGCTCAGGATCATCTAATCCAGTTCGCATCTTCACAGATATGAGGCTGTCCGGATGAGCATTATAAATGAGGTCCAGCATCGAAGAAACTAATTCAGGATGGGCTAACAGACCACCTCCCTTTTGTCGTTTTACCAACATCGGGAAGGGACATCCCATATTTATATTAATTTCTTTATAGCCCAGTGCTTCAGCTTTATTAGTGAAATCGATAAGAAAATGACCGTCATTAGTCGCTACCTGCGGAATAACATTTAAGTTACTGTTTAAATGAGCGTCCAGCTCGGGTGATAAATCCTGTTTTTTTAGCTTTTCCTGTTTTTGCTCAAAAAAAGGCGTGAAGTATTTATCCATCTGCCCAAAGGTATTGGCATGTGCACAGCGGTAGAAGGCTGTTGTGTAGCTCTGTAATGGTGCCAGGTAATACTTCATATTATCATTTTGTTGGCAAAGAAAATAAAAACTCTGATGATAGAATATTATCAATAGTAAAAGTATTTAAGAATAAAAAGACCACTCTGCCTGCGACTAATGTCTTTAATTTAAGTTTTTTAAAACAATATTCTTTAATAAAGATTCAAGAGTTATAAGCTGTAAATCATTCCCCTCCTGAATTTTAGGAGGGGTGCCGGAGGCGGGGTGGTATATATCAAATAAAAAAACCACCTCCCCTCAGCAAAGCTGAGGTACTCCTCTTAAAAAATCAGAGCTTGTCCATACTATGTCTGGAAGGAGAGCTGACTCCCATAACATCTGAAGAATTACAGAAAACCTCTTAAGTTAATGGCACTAGCCTGTTGACACCTCTCCAAATTCATCTATTGTTTAGATTTAGACCGGAAGGTGGCGGTAATTAATCCATTCCCTTCACATTGTGGAGGAGTACCACGAAGTGTGAAGGTGGTTGAACATTAAATGCAATTACCTTAAGCCTTGATATAAATGAACCAAAGAATTCATACTTTTGTTTTTGCATATTGGAATACATAAAAACAGAAGAATGCATATAATAATCTCTCCAGCCAAATCGCTTGATTTTAAATCAGAAGCACCACAAACACAAAATTCAGACATCAGGCTTCCTAAACAAGCTACTAAGATTGCCAGTGAGCTGAAAAAATATAAAGCGGATCAGCTAAAAAGTTTGATGAAGGTTAGTGATCAACTGGCACAGTTAAATTATGGACGTTATCAGGATTGGCAATATCCTTTTGATGAGACGAATGTGAAAGCAGCTTTATTCGCGTTTAAAGGTGATGTGTATGCAGGTATGGATGCCTATAGTTTTAGTGGAGAGGATATTGAGTTTGCAAATGCAAAATTAAGGATACTATCCGGCTTATACGGATTGCTCCGGCCGCTTGATAATATCATGCCTTACCGTTTGGAAATGGGCACTAAGCTTTCAGTAGGGAAGAGCAAAAATCTATATGCGGTGTGGGGCGATGAAATCACTAAGCTGTTGGAACAAGATATGGAAGAGGCCAACTCAGAGGTATTGATAAACCTTGCATCAAATGAGTATTTTAAAGCAATTAATACGAAGTTATTTGGAAAGCGAATTGTAACGCCTGTTTTTAAAGACTGGAAAAACGGACAGTATAAAGTGATCAGTTTTTTTGCCAAAAAGGCAAGAGGTTTAATGACCCGCTTTGTGATACAAAATAGAATTGAGGATCCGGATCAACTCCTCGCTTTTAATGAAGATGGCTATTACTTTAAAGCGGATATGTCAAATGATAAAGAGTTGGTGTTTGTGCGCGATCATGAGGGGTAAGTAATTCAATTGTAGTTTATGATAGTTGTTTGGGTAGCTTTTTTTTAATAACTTTTTGGTTGACAAACTAAAGTTAAAGCGGAGGTTGAACAATAAAAAGCACACATCATGAGCACAAAAAAAATCATTTTACAACGCTATGGAAACCTCCTAAAGCAGGAGTCGTTAGTTACTATCCAGAATAAAATACTGCCAAACACATTCGTGCTTGAGGCACCGGAGCCATTTCCCGGTTATTTTGGCTATTATAGTGATATTCCGTCTGATTCAAAGCCTTTGTATATATACCTGGTATTAAAGAAGCTGTATACATTGGAAGAAGTGACCAGGGCAACGCAGAATATAAAAAAGTACTTTGGCTGTAACTTCAATGCAGCAGCCGGAATGGTGCACATCTATAATAAGGACTATCATGTGATAAGGGTGCGACACCTTGACTCCTTCGATCAGTTGGTTGATTTGCAGGCCGGATACATGGATGAAGGTATTGAGTTTAAAAAGATGCCAAAAAACATTAAAGGACAGGCCATTATTCGTTTAAAGAAATTTTTTACGCTGGAGGAAATTGACGATGGCGTATATTTCGATCTTGATGAAAAAGATCATGGCTATTTTACGATTCCACATAAGTTGCCATGGAAATATTTCGAAGATTTAACCGAACGCGTTAAGCAGAATTGGGATCATAGTAAATTTGATGCTGCTGTTGGCCATTTCCATCAGGATTTTGGTATCAATGATATGGTGCGTATTTATAATCCAAATATTAACCGTGAATACCTGATGGGGATAAGGAAAAAATATCTGGAACGAATTAAATAATTCACGAGACAGTCCAAAATTGAAGATTTTCTCGCTAAGGACGCAAAAGCAGAAAAACGCTAAGAACGCAAAGGTCTGAAAAACAATTGGCAATAATTTGTGAACTTTGCGCTTTTCTTGGCGAACTTTGCGAGATACTTAGTTCTCTGACATCCTTGATTGTTATAATTTCTTTAAAAATCACATCTGACTTAATAATCATAAAGGTTTAAGATTAAATTAGTCTTTTTTTCAGAACCTTTTTGTAATCTTGTGCCTTTATATAGCCAACACCTCTTTTATAGGATGAGTCATTGTAAAGTAAATAGTTTCAGTCGCTTGTTATTGGCATTTGTGCTTTTGAGTTGTTTCACTTTAGCATGCAAACAGAAGCCTTATAATGTCAGTGAGTTTGAATACAGCTATCATTTAATCGACAGCTTAGTCGGTGAAGATGATGAGGTTGAACTGTATATAAAACCATATCGTGATAGTTTAGCTGCTGAGATGAATACAGTAATCGGTAAGGCCAGACAAACTTTAAACGGCGGATTGCCGGAGGGCTTATTGTTGAATTTTGTATCTGATTTGACATTATCAGAAGCCAACAAAGTTGATCCGAACTTAAAGGCCGATTTTAGTGTTATTAATTTAAAAGGTTTAAGAGTACCAATCGAAGCGGGTGAGATTACTGTGGAGAACATTTACCAGTTAATGCCATTTGAAAATGAGCTGGTATTTCTTACCCTTCAGAAGAAAGATGTGGAAATACTCTTTAATTATATGGCATCGGTTGGTGGTGATGGATTAGGCGGTGCATCATTCACAATTAAAGAGGATAAAGCGGTAGATATACGAATTGGAGGTAAGGTCTTGGAGGATCGTGATTACGTTGTTGTGACTTCTGATTATCTGGCAGATGGAGGCGACCATTTTACCATGTTTAGTATTGCGGTGGCTCGTTCAGGTTCTGGGTTAAAGGTCAGAGATGCAATTATTAATCATATCAAAAATTGCACGGCCAGTGGTCAAATGCTTGACAGTAAACTGGATAATCGTATTACATATGCAGAATAGAAGAGCCTTTATAAAGAAATGTGCGTTAGGACTATCAGCTGTTGGTTTTAGTCCGCTTTTGACTGCTTGTGATAATGAGTCGGTTAAAATTACCATTCTGCATACCAATGATGTTCACAGCCGCATTGATCCTTTCCCATCGAGTCACTCACGCTGGCCCGGACAAGGCGGATTCGCAAGAAGAGCGTGGTTGGTCGATCAGATCAGAAGTGAACAGGAGCATGTGCTATTGCTGGACTGTGGTGATATTTTCCAGGGAACACCTTATTTTAACATTTACAAGGGACGTCTTGAAATAGAGCTGATGAATAAGATGGCTTACGACGCCGCCACTTTGGGAAATCATGAATTCGACAATGGTATCGAAGCTTTGGCCGAGCAATTTAAACATGCCAATTTTCCGTTTGTATGCTCAAATTATGACTTGTCTCAAACTGTCCTTCATAATCAGACTTTACCTTATAAGATAATTGAGAAAGGATCAGTGAAAATTGGAATTATAGGTCTTGGTATTGAGCTGAATGGCTTGGTGAACCCTCAATATTTTAAAGAAGCCAAAGTTCTCGACCCGATTAAAATGGCCAACCAAACAGCAGACCTATTGAAGCAAGACAAAGCTTGTGACATGGTAATTGCCTTGTCGCATCTGGGCTATAAATATAAGAATGATCGGGTATCTGATGTTGAGGTGGCACGTAATAGTAGTGAAATTGATATGATACTGGGAGGGCATACACATACGTTTCTTGACAAGCCGGATGTCATAAAAAACAAAGAAGGAAAAAATGTCATTGTCAATCAGGTTGGTTGGGCTGGTGTTTACCTCGGACGTATTGACATTGAGTTATCAAAAAATTATCAAGGAGAAGTAACGATTTTAAATTCGACAAAGCATGTCTGATATATATGAATTGGAAATTGATTCAATAAATAGACTAAAGGAACAGTTTAATTACGACGATCATTTTATAAGTATTGTTTGGCCCCGATTGAAACTGATACATTCAGTAAAGGAGCTGCTAAGTGAAGCATCATTGCAGTGGAAGATAAAATACAAACCAACCAATAAGGCAGAAAATGAAGTGATCATTTCTCTTATTGATGAGCGAAAGAAATTTCATTTTTACTATTCCATACCATTGACGATCGGATTGGCTGTCAAATTGTATTTAGGAGATAATACGTTTAATTATTTTGAAGCTCAACCTCTGCTAATAAACAACAACGTTATTAAGGAAGGAGAATTTAAAGTTTCGGCAACGGTTAATTCATTACCTCACCTTGTATTATCGCAGCGTTCGGATCGGTACGAGTTTAATTTGCTGAATAATGAATATAGTCAGACGGATATCGAATCATCAACCATTTATAAGTTGTTAAAGCAGAGTTTTGATCGCTTTAATGCACCTCTATACAAAATAATCAGTGGGGAGTATCAGTTGTAAAATTAATTTGGAAATAAAAATCAGAATCTTCGTGGTAATAGTTACAATTTGTGATTCTAAAGAGATTTCAGAAACAAAAAAAGGCTCATCATTGAGCCTTTATTAATATCTTAAAACTGGACTTAGTCAATAGGTAACTGACGTTTAAAACTTTCGTCCAGTGAAATGATTGTTTCAGTAGCTGAGATACCGGCAATGGCTTGTAGCTTATCGTGCAAGATGCGCTTCAAGTGCTCATTACTTTTGGCATAAATCTTAATGAAGATAGCATATTGACCTGTTGTGTAATGACACTCAACAATTTGAGGCACTTCCTCAAGCATCTTAACAACTTTGTCGAACAGGCTGGCCTTTTTCAGGAAAATTCCCATAAATGCACAGGTGTGGTAGCCTATTTTAGCCGGATTAATTATAAATTCTGATCCTTTTATAACACCCATATTCATTAAACGCTGAATGCGTTGATGAATGGCGGCACCTGATACTTTACACTCTCTGGCAACTTCCAGGAAAGGTATACGTGCATTTTTTGTAATAAGTGATAAGATTTTCTTATCTAAACTATCGATTTGTAAACTGGTATCCATACTGTATATGACAAATGTTAGGATTTGTAACTTATTAAACTATTTTATTTATAGTTTGCTACGAAAATAAAACATTCGAAGTAAATATCAAATGTTTCATAACATCTTCGGTCGAATTCATGTATTTTTACTTTTAAATTTTAATCGAATTAAAAGGTTTAAAACATGCTAATTGATAGATGTTTACTGTGCTTTTGGCCAGTTTTGTGATGATTTAAAGCTATAATTTATAACGATTTTAAAATAACTCAACTACGAATTAAAAGCTCCAAAGTCGTTACCACTTGGAAGTTGATAGACCTGAAGCTTAAATTCGCCAATGACCGCTAATATGTGATCAAAAATATCTGACTGAATCGCTTCATAATTCGTCCATCGCTGGTCCTTACTGAATACATATATTTCTAAAGGTTGTCCCTTTTCGGTTGATTGAAGCTGGCGCACCATCGATGTCATATCATTATTAATCAAAGGATGCTCGTGCAGGTAATTTTCCAAATATTGTCGGAATACACCAAGGTTTGTCAGGCGTCTGCCATTAGCAAGACTTTCAACCGCCGAAACACCTTTGTCTTTGTTGAATTTATCAATTTCCTGCTCCTTTTGTACAATGTAATCTTTTAACAAACCAATCTTCTTAAAGCGCTCAATCATTTCTGAATCACAAAACTTCACCGTTCGCATATCGATATTAACAGATCGCTTAATACGTCGTCCACCCGATCGTTCCATGCCTTTCCAATTTATAAAGGCATCATCTACCAATTTATAGGTAGGAATGGTGGTAATGGTTTGATCCCAGTTTTGAATTTTCACGGTATTTAAAGTGATATCCAGCACTGTACCATCCGCTTTGTAGGAAGGCATGGTAATCCAGTCGCCATTGGTCACCATCTTATTGGCAGACAGCTGTATACTGGCCACAAATCCCAGGATCGTATCTTTAAAAACCAACAATAATACGGCTGCTGTGGCGCCCAGTCCTGTCAGTATGCGCTCAACCTTTAACTCAAATATCAACGAAACGATGATAATAGCAATTATGCAGGAGGCAATAATCTGAATTATTTGAATGACCCCTCTGATCGGGCGCTCTTTTGAATATGAAAACGTATTGTATATGTCGTGAAGCACATTAAGAAGGGCATTAAACGACCATAGAAATATTAGTGCGAAGCAAATAGATACAAAGTTCCGAAGGTGTAAAACAATATCTGATTCCGGAAATGCTTCGAAAATAACGCCAAGCATAGAGTAAACGATTGTTGCAGGAACAAAATTAGCCAGACGGGTAAAAACACCTCTTTGAACAAAAAAGTCATCGTATTTAGATTTAGTCTTATGAATAACCTTCTCAACAAAGTTAATCAGGTAAGTTTTAGTAATTTTAGTAGCAATAAGACAAGCAAAAAATGTGATAATTATCCAGGCGCCGGTGATTAAATATTTAATGTAAGAGGCACCAATACCTGCTGAAGTGAGGTATTCTTGAAGTAATTCACTTAATTTGTTTAATTCGATTGTTTCCATAAAATTATAATCAGATGTTCTAATTTTTCTGCAAAATAAGTAAAGGAGTGGATAGATTAAATTGGATGGAACGTTTTTTATAAAACTAATTGTTAATATTATGAAAGTTAATGTATTATACTGTTTATGCCTGTTAGTAATATCAGGATGCCTTAATGCACAATCGAGTTTTGAGAACTATTTTACGAACAGCACAATGCGAGTGGATTTGATTCTGGCAGGTAATACACATTCCCAGGCAGCCTATCTGAAAGAAATCAAGAAGGAACCAATTTGGGGCGGGTCAAATGTCAATATGATTGACACTTTGGGCTATGGTGAATATTTCTATGAGATAAGGGATGCGGCAAGCGATCAGTTGATTTATTCGCGTGGTTTCTGTACCCTTTTCGAAGAATGGAGAACAACCGAAGAGGCAAAATACATTAATAAAGCCTTTGAGCAAACCATTACCTTTCCTTATCCACAACAAAAGATTAACTTAAAACTGAGTGAACGCCATAAAGACGGATCTTATTCAAGTTTGATGGAGTTAACAATTGATCCGGAGGATAGTAACATTCGCAATGTGAAGACGCCGGAGTATGAAGTTGTTGAAATTATTAATAATGGCAGTTCAGCTTCTCATGTTGATTTTACTTTTGTAGCTGAAGGCTATTTGAGCTCTGAGATGGATAAGTTTAAATCGGATGTGGAAGAAATGGCCGCTTATATCTTAACACAAGAGCCTTATAAATCCAATCGTGATAAAATTAATTTCTGGGCCGTTTGCTCACCTTCTTCAGGCACAGGCACCAGTAACCCACGAAAAGATAATTGGCAAAATACAGCTGTAGGTTCAAGCTTCAATACATTTTACATCGATCGCTACCTGGAGACTGGTAGTGTATTTGCTATTCGTGATATAGCGGCTTGTGCCCCCTATGATCATATTTGTGTATTGGTCAACTCCAAGAAGTATGGAGGCGGTGGTATCTACAATCACTTTTCAATAGGCACATCGGATCATCCAATGGCTAAAGAGGTAATGTTGCACGAAATCGGTCATGGATTTGGCGGTTTAGGTGATGAATATTACACTTCTGATGTGGCTTATCAGGATTTCTTCGATTTAAATGTAGAGCCCTGGCAGCCAAATTTGACAACAATGGTTAACTTCGATAAGAAATGGAAGCATCTGATAGATAAAGATACACCGGTTCCAACCCCGGTTGAATCCAAATATCAGGAAACAACCGGCGTTTTCGAAGGAGGTGGTTATATGGCTAAAGGTGTTTACAGGCCTGCTATTAATTGCCGGATGAAGACCAATGAAGCAAAAGGCTTTTGTGAAGTTTGTCAGGCGTCCATTGTTACTATGATCGAGTTTTTAAGCGATTAAAACCATTTACCATGAGATACACTGCAGCTAAAGGAAGATACCAGGAAATGATTTATAACCGATGTGGTATTAGTGGGTTAAAATTGCCCGCTATTTCATTGGGCTTATGGCATAACTTCGGTTCTGTCGATGTGTTTGATAATGCCAGAAAAATTCTGCTACATGCATTTGATAAGGGAATAACACATTTTTATCTGGCCAATAATTACGGTCCGGAACCAGGATCGGCAGAAGAAACTCTAGGACGAGTACTTCAGCAGGATTTGGGGAGTTATCGCGACGAATTAGTGATCTCATCAAAAGCAGGTTTTTATATGTGGGATGGGCCGTATGGTGATTTCGGATCAAAAAAGTACATCGTAGCAAGCCTCAATCAAAGCTTGAAACGAATGGGACTGGATTATGTAGATATTTTCTATCATCATCGACCAGATCCTCATACGCCGCTCGAGGAAACTATGTCAGCTTTGGATTTACTGGTTAAGCAAGGTAAAGCCTTGTATATTGGGCTGTCCAACTATAATGCTGAACAGACACAAAAAGCAGAGTCAATATTAAGGGAGTTGGGGACGCCTTGTTTAATTCATCAACCTCGGTATAATATGTTTGACCGCTGGGTTGAAAACTGTTTAACCACTGTGTTAGATAAGCGTGGCATTGGGTGTATCCCATTTTCACCATTAGCACAAGGCCTATTGACCGATCGCTATTTGAAAGAGATACCTGCGAATTCACGCATGGCAAAAGCGAATTTCTTAAAAGAATCTGCTCTGACAGAAGTTAAGCGCCACGCAATTATAAATCTAGATAAGATGGCCAGGGAAAGAGGACAATCATTGGCACAAATGGCGATTGCATGGTTGCTGAGTAACAAAACGGTGACCTCTGTGCTTGTTGGAGCCTCATCTGCAGCACAGCTCGATAATAACTTAGGGGCATTGGACAACCTGGAGTTTACGCGCGAAGAATTAGCTAAGATTGATGATTTGTGTAAGCCTGTGTTAGTTGCTTAATGCTCCCGCTGGTGCGGATTTGTAATCCGTACCACCGAACTACTGAATGTGCACAGGCCTTACAGTTTGTGTTCTCTTTTTGTATTTCTTAAACTGAGATAAGGTTAATTAATATTGGAAGTGCACGGATTGCAAATCAGGAGTGTTCGGAAAAAAA
>DIYS01000046.1 GCA_002429115.1 Saccharicrinis sp. UBA6048
ACAATAATAACGGTAAAGAGTAGGTGTGAGGAGGGGGTGCCATAAGGGTGCCCCTTCTGATTTTGTTATTTTACTTTCATTGGAATACCAGAAACCATTAAATAAACTTCATTGGCCACATTAGCTATGTATTGATTCATCCAGCCTTGTAAGTCAGTAAATTTTCGTTGGATTGGGTTTTCGGGCATACTTCCGAGGCCTATTTCATTGGTGACCAATAAAAAAGTAGCATCTTGCTTTATTAATAGTTCAAACTGCTGTTTAGCTTCTTTCAGCGATTTATCGATATTACTATCGTTATCGAAAAAGAAGTTGGTTAGCCAAAGGGTCACACAGTCGATTAAAACAACCCGATTGTTAAAATCATGTTGTGCTATATGTTTTTCTTCTTCAATGTTTGCCCATTCCGCACCGCGATCAGCCTGATGGCGTTTAATGCGCTGATGATGTTCATCGTCCCAAATGCGTGAAGTAGCCAGATAGATTGGATTTGTTGAGAGCTCAAGCGCTAAGTTTTGAGCATAAGAACTCTTTCCTGAACGTTGACCACCGGTAATTAAAATAACTTTTGCCATTGAGATTAAGACTACTTATTTAATAAATTCAACTTGTTGATATTGATCGGAAATGATATTTATTTTTGCTACAGCACCGTATTGTAGTTGCAGATTAAATATTCTCTCGGATGGGATTTGCAAGTACTTCATCAATAATGCTCTTATTACGCCAGAGTGGGTTACCAAAGCAACCTTATCTACTTTGCTTGGCAGGTGATCTATGAAATCATTAACTCTATTTACGAGCTGCCTGAAAGTTTCGCCATTGGGCGGTGATTGATCCATAAAATTGTTCGCCCAACTTTCCATCGTGGCTTTATCGATGTCCATCCATTTTTTATTTTCCCAATCACCAAAGTTGAGTTCCATTAAGCGGTCATCCTCATGGATGGTATTTTCAGAAAATAATTTATGAGCCAAGCGTTGACATCTAATAAGTGGACTTGTATACACCTGATCAAAGGTTATTTCATTAATACAATCTTTAATTGCTTTCGCTTCATCAATAAATGAATCAGAAACATCTAAATCGAGTTGTCCGTAGCATACGCCTTTGTCAACGGCTGGTGTTGTGTGTCTGATTAACCAGATTTCCATAGTATTAACTTAAGCAACGATTGATAAGAATGCAAGAAGGCTAATGTAAAAAACAACTTCGGTAACTTGCTGTATCGTACCCAGGCAGTCACCCGCATAACCGCCAATCCATCTTTCAAAATAGCTTTCTAACCATACTTTTGCAATGAAAACTGGGACGATAAGAATAAAAATCCTGAAATCACTAAACAGTAGCAGAGTTGAAAAACCAAATAGAAGTGCAATAAGCAGATCTTTTAGCTTTAAAGTTTTTGTAATCGGCTTCGATTTGCTGCTTTCATCTTCACGAACATAGCTGAGACTGTGCATGGTCCATACAGCCATAGAGCGACTGATAACATGTCCGGCTACTATTACTTTAATGATTAGTGCTGATGAAAATGAGTTAAGCGCAGAAAACTTTAATAATAAAATCAGTATCATCCCAATAGCACCATATGCTCCGATACGTGAATCCTTCATAATGGTCAGGATTTTTTCCTTGGTCCAACCTCCACCAAATGCATCGCACACATCTGCCAGGCCATCTTCATGAAAAGCACCAGTCAGCAGAACAGAGCATATCATTGATAAAATAACTGCAATAGAGTGGGGAAGAGCGAATGATGCAAGGTAATAGCAGAGGGCACTAATTCCTCCAACGAGCAGCCCAACTATTGGTAAGTAGCGATTACACTTGTTTAGGTTCTCTTGCGAAAAGGCAATTTTAAAAGGGATGGGAATCCTGGTGAAAAAGCCCAATGCTGTGAAAAATAGGTTGAGTTGATTTTTCATGGTAGTTTTATTTTTAGGACGGAAGACGGAGGACGGAAGACGGAGGACGGAAGACGGAGGACGGGTGACCGAAGACGGGTGGCCGATGACCGGAGACGGAAGACCGAAGACCGAAGTTGTTTTGTGTTATTTGATTTTATTTCTAAAAGCTATTAACATGTTCATTAATGAATAAGCTTCATTGTAGAGATTGTCAAAGTTTTCATGTTCGATATAACTACGAAGTATAGTTTTGTGGAGGCAAGTCACTACTTCTGCTAATGAACGGATAGAATAGCCGATAAATTTTTTCTGCTCTGGATTGGACTGCCCAATAGAGCCTTCCGAAATATTAAGAGCAATAGAATCTGCAGCTCTTCGTATTTGAGAAGACAAGTTATAGTCTTCTTCTTTTGGAAATGTTTTGGCAAGGTTATTAATGGTTTCACCAAAGGTCATAGCTTTTTGCCAAACAATTAGTTTCTCAAATTTGAATTTAGTTTCTTCCATTAACTACTAGTTTTTATCAAATATAGTTCATAAGTTTTTTCTGTCCTCAGTCTTCTGTCACCCGTCCTTTGTCATCTACACATTACTCACCCCGGCATCTTCAAAGCTGCTCATTTCGTTCATGAAATTAACGGCTGATTGCAGAATTGGCAGTGCGACTGCTGATCCTGTTCCTTCTCCCAGTCGCATACCTAAATGAAGAATAGGTTCAGCTTTAAGGTGCTCCAACATTAGTTTATGTCCTTGTTCGTTTGATTCGTGTGCAAACAAACAATAATCTGTCACATTGGGATTTATAGCATGTGCAGCAATCAATGCTGAGGTAGCGATAAAACCATCCGACAGAATCAGCATTTTTAATTCAGCAGCTTTTAGAATTGCTCCACAAATGGTCGCAATTTCATAGCCACCAAATGTAGCCAGTATGCTCAATGGATCGTTAATATCAGCATGTAGTTTCAGCGCTTTTTCAATAACGGATGCCTTATGCTTGATACCTTCTGAATCGAGACCTGTACCTGCGCCACTTGCCTTCTGAGCTGAATAGCCAGCATATTTACAAAGTAAAGCAGTTGCAGAGGTTGTATTGCCAATTCCCATCTCACCAAAACCAACAATGTTTGAGCCTTCAGCGTGTAGTTTCTCAATAACCTTAGCACCGTTCTGCATCGCTTGTTTGCATTCCTCAATCGACATAGCCGGCTCTACTGCAAAGTTGCGTGTGCCTTTACGAACCTTTAAGTCCAGTAAGTGCGGTGACGGCTCAAAGTCAAAATTAACCCCCGTATCAGCTACCAATAACTTGATGTTGTGCTGGCGACAGAATACATTAATAGCAGCACCTCCACCTAAAAAGTTCATCACCATCTGGAACGTTACTTCTTGTGGAAACGGACTCACTTTCTCTTGTGTTATGCCATGATCACCAGCGCAAACCAAAATTGCCGGCTTATTTAATTGAGGTGTTAGTGTTTCCTGAATCTGGCAGATTTTAAAAGCAATTTTCTCTAAGGTACCTAATGAACCAAGAGGTTTGGTTTTTAAATCAATCTTCTTTTGGATTTCTTCGTTTAAAACTGTTTTGACAGCTGTAATTTGTAGCTCCTGCATTGTTTTTAATTAATATGTTTAACAAAGCTTCAGGAGGATCGATGAAAGGCATCAGCATGCAGCCAATAAACTTCACTTTACCCCGAAGTATAATGCCAAGGCAGGTCTTCTGGCTCGCCATAACTCAACACCCTTCCCATCATTGTATTGATAGTGGTTTATGCTGAATTGTTTTATGATGGCTTACAGCTACGGGGATAGCTCCGGATTTACACCGGATTCCCATTTTAAGCAAATGCACCTTAACGCTGCAAAAATAGGAATAATGTGTTAAGAAAAAGGATTTGGATTATTTGTTGTTGAAATTATTTTACCATCTGTACCAGAGAGAACCATTTTTGAGAATCGTTATATACATTCCTTACTGATAGTTGACTGTTGTGCGCCAATTGCTCTATCGTCTCGAACGAGTATTTATGCGAATTCTCCGTGTGTATGGTTTCCCCTTTTTTAATCATTATCCGACCAGTGAAGTAGGATGATTTGATAAACTGATCTGACCTGGCTTCCAAATGCATTTCAATTCTATTTTTTTCTTCATTATAAAAAGCCCTGTGGTCATAATCGGGAATAAAGAAATTAGTGCCAAGAATATTATTACAAGCCCTCAGTATATTTTTATTAAAGGCTTCTGTTATGCGCTGGCTGTCATTGTAGGCCCGCTGCAGAGTGGTCAAATCCTTAATCATATCCATGCCAACCAGCAGCTGATCGCCAGGATTCATTAATTGACTAATATTAGAGAGAAGATTCTGTGTTTCTTCGGGTTCAAAGTTGCCGATTGTACTTCCAAAAAAGCAAATGATTCTTGGCTGGCCATTGGGCAGGTTTTTAAGTTTCGTAAAGTCAGCAGCTTCGCCTTCGATATTTAATTCCGGGTATCTTTTTGAGAGAATTTTCTTCGATCGTTCAATGGTTACCGAACTGAAGTCGATGGGGCGATAGGTGATGCTTTCTCGCTGATTTTTAGGAATAGCATCAAGAGCGAGTGATATTTTCGTACTGTCACCACTGCCCAATTCAACAATATCGACATGGTTGAGGTGAGCAAAAAGTTGGTGGCCATATTCACGGATAATAGTCTTTTCTGTTCGCGTTGGATAATATTCAGGCAGACGCGTGATCCATTCAAACAGCTTCGAACCATTTTTGTCGTAGAAAAATTTACTGGATATGTACATTTGCTCTGCTGTCAGGCCTTCAATCAGCTCATGACGTAGTAAATCCATTGTCCTGGCAGTTTTACTGACTTTGTTGATAAAACGGGTGTTCAGGGGAAGGTGGCTTACACGTTGCTGATTAAGTAATGTTGTTGGCATAGTACAATAAATATCCGTTGTAAATATTAGCAAGCAAATACGGATATTTTGCGTCCAATGTCAATAGTGTTATTAATGCCAATCGATAAAAAAAACACGGAGACGCAAAGACACAAAGGGATTTACAAATTAATTTTAATTATATTTCTACTACCTAAAATCCGCCAGACTTTTTTGTTTCCCGCTGATCGCGCTGATTGTCGCAGAATTATTATTTTACCCAAATGCCTGCCAGTGAAAAATAGGGGTGAAACACATTCGGCGAAATTCTGCGTTATCTGCAGGCCGTGAAATTCCGCTTGCGGAATTAAAGGAGTATCCGGAATTAGAATTGATTTATATCTAAGATGTGTTCCTTTTTAGGGTGGTTATAATCGACCACAGAAATATGTAAGTGCAGGTAAGGTAGCTTTTTACTTAATTGCTGATGAATAAAGTACGATGGCATCGCATCCGTAGAAAAATCATTCAGGTAATGATAGACAGCTCTTAAAAATACTGTATCATTTTTTGCATTTAAGCTGTAATACTTAATTAATGATCCCTTGTTAAAATGAATTTTATCTACGACTTCATTGATAGACTGAAGGGTAGAGGAAGAAATATCAGTATTTTGCCTTATGTGATTGCCTTCGCTGGTTTGTATTTCTGTTAAATAAGGTGCATCATAATCACCAATGTTTTCAATTAATTCGTTGTATTGAATTTTAAAGCCTTTATCCGGGTGATAAGAGGTTTTAATTGAATTATTCCGAATGGCTTTTTGGATCATATGCTTTTGTGGACGAGGATTAAAAACCCGTAGCTCCAATGAATCGCCCAACTCAATATCCTGAGCCATCACAAAATCAATTTTATCGAAGTAAAACTGATGCTTATGCTCGTAATAGTATTTTAGGGTGTAAATCTCATATCTGCCTCCGTTAAAAGTACTTTCGCCATATACTTTTCCATGCTCAATACTCTTAAAAATAAGAACGTAATAATAAAGATAAATGACGAGCACATTAATAATGAGCATGGATGATATAAGTATGGCTCGTCTTAGATTCTTCTTTTTATCAAATTTAGCGGAGGTGTGAGTGGTCATTGTTCAATGGGTTAGGAGTATGTAAGGTTATGATTTTTTAAAGAGTGGATGACTGAAGAGATCTTCGACTGTTTCATCATTGTTATGAGCGATTAATAAGCCTTCTTCCATCAGGTATTCATTGTTTGTTAATTTAGATTTCTGAATACCTTCTGTAAATCCTTCATTCATCATTTGTCCGGCACGCAACGGAAATTCAAGCAAGGCAGGGTAATTACTTTCATCCTCGGGATGATCGTGGAATTGTTTACAGCTGTCTTCCGACATCGATAAATAAATACGGCATGCCATTGGACGAGCCACATATGCGCTACATGCACCATTTACTAACAATGGACATGGTAATTTGCTTTTCTCCAATTCATCCTGCGACAGGCGACCTCGTTTCTGGTAATTATCAAAGGCTTTCTGCAATACCAGCTTACGATCATCTTCACTCATGTTGAGCTGCATAAATTGCCACAGATAATGAAATTCATGAGCCACTCCAAATATTGGCTGATAGCAACACCAGCTGCATCCTTTACGGCAATCGATATTGATGTTATGGCGTTTGGCTTCACCGGCCAGGGCTTCAATAAGCCCTTCCATGGCATCCTGTTCCTGACGCGTGGCCTGCCATAGTTTTCTTTCATTAATATCATTTGATGTTGCAGCTTCGGCTAATCGTAATCCATCAGCAAAAAAGGCCTTATCTGTATCTGAGAGTTCTGATTTATTCATCGTTTGCTATGCTTTAATGCAAATGTAATATTAATCGTTTAAACTAATGATGTAAATCCGCAAGCGGAATTTTATTGCCCGCAGATATTGCAGATTTACGCTGATGTTGATATTAAAGGGAATAAGAACTTTCATGATTTTAGGGAAGCACCAACAGATATAAAGATGGTTCTATATGATTTGTAGTGGGTAAATAATATAATTCATCACATTAATTGTCCTCCAGCCGGACGGGCTTTTCATTTTTAGCTTGACCCAAAAACGAAACAAAAAAGTCAAGGCTGCCTAAAAAAAACGATTGATTTATTTGCTGTTACTAAGTTCGGCCGGGTGATCTTCGAGTCAAGCTCGAAGCTTCCCGGTCTCTCTAAGAAACAGCTTCTAAAACTATCCCTTTTTTTAGGAGGCCGGAGTGCAAACAAGCCACTTTCGTGAATTACCCATTAAAATCCATACGGAGCCGAAAAAATTGAGATTTTCAAAAAGAAAGGTGACCAATACCATTAGTCACCTTACTATCTTAATTAAGTATCTCTTATTTCTTCGGTTGAAGAGGGTAGGTGCTGAATATTTTTGAAATGATCTTATGAACAGATGCTTCATTCAGCCCTTTGCTGCTTTTGGCGGCTCCACTGGCACGTCCCTGCCATATAAGCTCTTTACTCTCGCGGTCTATTACATCAATAATGATGGTTCCTTCGGTATGCGTTTCATAGTTTACCCGGTCGATGCCGGTATTAATACCCCAGCCGTATGGATAATAGGTACTTCCCCAGTAAAAATCATTATTACGTTGTAAGGATGTTGTTTCTTTCGTACTGGTCTTCACTTTTACTTTAACCAATAAATCAGGGTCTTTCGTTTCGGTGTAACCACGGCTCGACATTTGCTCATTTATAGCTGCGTGTAACCATTGTTTCGAATTCTCCTTTAAAGGCACCGACTTAAGGCTTTTTAGTACCATAAAATTTGAATAGCTGTCGAACTTGGCATTCGGGTCGAAATCAGAATAAACTTCAACAGTTTTGCAGGCTTGCAGTGAAAGAACTGCTATTGATAATAAAATCAGATTTTTAAGTTTCATATTTTAGCTTTATTAGGTTGAACAAGTTTTGTAATGATCGTTATTCTCTCCAAAACATGAGTAAAGAAAGCAAAAAAAACGGTTAGTACTAATACTCGCACTAACCGTTTATATTGTTTGGCTTTATTTTCTTACAAATTGTAGAAAGATTCAAAGGCTTTCATCACATAGGTATGATCCATAGTACCACCCAATTCTCTTACTGAGTGCATGCCTAACATAGGGTTACCGATATCAACGGTGCGAATATCAATTTTACCAGTTGATACATTACCAAGTGTTGATCCGCCGACCATGTCAGATCTGTTGACAAATTTCTGAACCGGCACATCAGCCTGCTTACAGATGGTTTCGAAAATTGCTCCACTTTCACCATCAGTGGTGTATTTCTGGTTGGCGTGAATCTTAATAACAGGACCACCATTCATCACCGGATGTAGCACCGGGTCATGTTTTTCAGGATGGTTAGGATGGATTGAGTGCGCCATATCTGCCGAAATCATAAATGATTTATAAATAGCACGCTGATACTCCTCCTGCGATTTACCCAATTTCTCCATAATGCGCTCAATAATATTACGTAGTACCGGCGAACCAGCTCCTTGCTTGGTAACACTTCCTACTTCCTCATTATCAAACACACACAGAATATTGGTCGATGATTCATTCTGGCTGCTTAGTAAAGCTTTAAGACCTGCGTGTACCATGGCCAGATCATCTAACTTAGGCGATGAGATAAACTCCTGATTTGGGCCTACCAGGCAACCTTTTTCATATTCGTATACAAACAGGTCGAAATCAAGAATGTCAGCAGCATCAATCTTTAGCTCTTCGGCAATCATTCTAAGCAGATAGTTGTCTTTCTCCAGTGTTTCGGTAACGCATGTCATCAAAGGCAACATGTCCACTTGCTTATTTAATTCGATGCCGTCATTGACGCTTCGGTTCAGGTGAATAGCCACACTTGGAATGATCAACAAAGGCTTTCTGAAATCAACTAAACAGTGCTTTGGTTCCAGAGGATTATCACTCTTTAGTAATACGCGACCTGCTAGCGATAGTGGACGATCGAGCCAACTCATCAGGATAGGACCACCATAAACCTCAGTATTCAATTTAAGGTATTTACCAT
This sequence comes from Saccharicrinis sp. UBA6048, assembly GCA_002429115.1. Classification (GTDB taxonomy): domain Bacteria; phylum Bacteroidota; class Bacteroidia; order Bacteroidales; family Marinilabiliaceae; genus Carboxylicivirga. The sequence goes on from DIYS01000046.1 coordinate 8,876, forward strand.
CCACCAGCATTTCAGGTTGAGGCTTGATCTTAAAGCCTGGTGAATCGCTATGGGCACTGACCAGCTTCATACCGTTTACTTCAGGCTCATCCGTTCCAATCTGAAACGCAAACAAGGCCGATCCGGCTTTGGTGGTGTAGTACTTGCCACCTTTATTAATTTGCCAGGTATCTGTGATGTCTAGGTATTGGTAACCAGCTTTTTCAAGTTCATTAGCCGTGTTTTCAACCACATGAAAAGCGGTTGGACTTTGATGAATAAAATCGATTAGCTCTTCAGCAAGCTTAATTTCTTGTGCCATTATATCTGTGTTTTAATTATTCGGAAAAATGGCAAGGTAGATAAAAATGATGAGCCAGATGATGAGAAACATCACAATGAAGAGAAGGAAAAAATGAATAGTTAAAAGTGAAAAACTAAAAGTGAAGAGTGAAAAACTAAAAGTGAAGAGTGAAGAATTAAAAGTGAAGAGTGAAAAGTAACATAGAGGTGGGAAATAAGGTAAACATTGCATATGACAGATTAAGCTCCAAAAGGAGCGCTATGTGATATAAAGAAACAGAGGTCAGTAGTTAACCCGAAAAATTCACTGC
>DIYS01000077.1 GCA_002429115.1 Saccharicrinis sp. UBA6048
GATTCATATCGTCGTTTCATCCATATGTATGGTGATGTAGTAATGGGCGTTGAGGCTGAAGAAGGTCAGCACAACCCATTCGAAGTTGTTTTGGATGAGTTAAAAGAATCAAAAGGATATAAATTAGATACTGAATTAACAGTTGAAGACTTGAAGCAACTTGTTGAAAGTTACAAAGCTGTAGTTCGCGAGCACGCAGGTGTTGATTTCCCTACAAATCCTTGGGATCAGCTTTGGGGTGCAGTTTGCGCAGTATTTGATTCATGGAATACTGAGCGTGCTATCCTTTACCGTCGTATGGAGCAGATTCCTGACGAGTGGGGTACAGCTGTAAACGTTCAGGCTATGGTATACGGTAACATGGGCGAATCATCTGCTACTGGCGTATGTTTCTCTCGTGATGCGGCTACTGGTGAAGACTTATTCAATGGTGAGTACTTAATCAATGCTCAGGGTGAAGACGTTGTAGCTGGTGTACGTACACCTCTTGAAATTACAAAAATTGGTTCTCAGCGTTGGGCAGAGCGTAACGGTACTTCTGAAGAAGTTCGTAAAGCTAACTTCCTTTCTATGGAAGAAGCAATGCCTGAGTTATATGCCGAGTTAAATGAAACTCAGCAGAAGTTAGAGGATCACTATAGCGATATGCAGGATATGGAGTTTACTGTGCAAGATGGTAAACTTTGGATGTTGCAAACACGTAGTGGAAAGCGTACTGGAGCTGCCATGGTTAAGATGGCTATCGACATGTTAGAAGAAGGTCGTATTGACGAGAAAACTGCTATCCTACGTCAGGAGCCAAATAAATTAGATGAGTTATTACACCCTGTATTCGATCAGGCTGCTTTAGATGCTGCTAAAGAATTGTCTAAAGGTCTTCCTGCTTCTCCGGGTGCTGCAACTGGTCAGATCGTATTCTCAGCTGAAGCTGCTGAACAGTGGGCTGCTGATGGTAAAAAAGTAATTTTGGTACGTCGCGAGACTTCTCCGGAAGATTTGAAAGGTATGTACGCTGCTGAAGGTATCTTAACTGAGCGTGGTGGTATGACTTCTCACGCGGCTGTAGTAGCTCGTGGTATGGGTAAGTGTTGTATCTCTTCTGCTGCTGGTTTGTTAGTATCAGGTTCTTCAATGGCTATCAACGGTGTTGAGTACAAAGAAGGTGACTTCATCTCATTGAACGGTACTACAGGTATTGTATACGAAGGTAAAGTAGCGACTATCACTCCTTCATTGGATGGTGACTTCGGTAAGATCATGGATTTATCTGAAAAGAACACACGTATGTATGTTCGTACTAACGCTGATTCTCCTGCTGATGCACAGACTGCTCGTGAGTTTGGTGCTAAAGGTATTGGTCTTTGTCGTACAGAGCACATGTTCTTCGAAGGCGACCGTATCTGGAAGATGCGTGAAATGATCCTTGCTGAGGACGTAGAAGGTCGTAAAGAAGCTTTGAAAAAATTATTACCTATTCAGCGCGAAGATTTCCACGGAATTTTGAAAGCGATGGACGGATATGGCGTAACTATTCGTCTGCTGGATCCACCATTGCACGAGTTTACTCCAAACGATGAAGCTTCACAGAAAGAAATGGCTGAGAAGTTAGGTGTTGATGTTGAGGTTGTAAAAGAAAAAGTTGAGTCTTTACACGAATTCAACCCTATGTTAGGTCACCGTGGTTGTCGTTTAGGTAACACTTATCCTGAAATTACTGAGATGCAGGCTCGCGCGATTATCGAAGCAGCTTGTGACTTGAAATTAGAAGGATTGAATCCTAAGCCGGAAATCATGGTTCCATTGATCGGTACTGTTAAAGAGCTGAAGATGCAGGAAGAAATCATCCGCACTGTAGCTGCTAAAGTATTCGAAGAAAAAGGAACAAAAGTAGATTACTTAGTAGGTACTATGATTGAGATTCCTCGTGCTGCATTAACTGCTGATGAGGTAGCTGAAGTAGCTGAATTCTTCTCATTCGGTACGAACGACTTAACTCAGATGACTTTCGGATACTCACGTGACGATGCTGGTAAATTTTTACCTATCTACATCGAAAAAGGTATCTTAAAGCAAGATCCATTCCAGGCACTTGATCAAACTGGTGTTGGTCAATTAGTGGAAGCTGGATGTCAGAAAGGTCGTGCAACACGTTCAGATCTTAAATTAGGTATCTGTGGTGAGCACGGTGGTGAGCCATCATCAGTTGAGTTCTGTCACAGAACAGGTTTGGATTACGTTTCATGTTCTCCTTTCCGTGTGCCTATCGCACGCTTAGCTGCTGCTCAGGCAAACCTTCGTTAATAGATTATAACGAAACGCTATATAAAGGTCGCATCTTTTGGTGCGGCCTTTTTTTACATCATTTCTAAACCGCTAAGCGCTTTAAATTCGCTAAGCGAGTACACCCGACTTGTTGGCGCTTCTATAGAATCAGCACGTTTCATCCTGATGTTGTTATTGCCTGAAAGGCAAATATGTATGAGGATAGGCCGAAGGCCTATCAGCGAAAATATCAATCTTCAAGCGCTGAAAGTGCGAAACCGTCAAATATTTGTTTGGGGACAATGCCAAAGAAAGAAATAAAACCGTTGTTGTACCGATACTCTTGTTTATTTATCTTTATGTACTTCATATATTTAATGGAATACCAATGTTGATGCAACTTCTGGAAATACTGATATTTAGTTTCTTATTGCTACTTTCTTTTATTCTGATTTCAAACCCAATGAGAGTCAATGTAAAAGCTAATCGCTGGTTCGGAGGACTTTTGTTGTTATGGGCTTCGTATTGGTTCGATGAAGTTTATTTATTAATCGCTCAGACAGATATTCAGATAAGTAATTACCTCGTGGTTGCCTGGATTCAATTTTTCACACCCATTTTGTTCTTTATAAGTGTCTGTCACTTTACTGTTCCTGCTTATAACTTTCGAAATGATATTGTTCGCTTACTTATTTTGCCTGTAGCCTATCTGACAGTGATCATTATTGACCGGATGATTTCCACTGATTTATTAGCTCTTCGCTTAGCGCTGGTATTGATAAACGCACTTACTTTTACTGTACTTTCGTTATTACGCATTCGAAAGCATCAAAAAAATATACAACAATTTGCTTCTTCCACCCATGAGATTAACCTCAATTGGCTGGAATATATTATTGTAGCAATGATTGTTTTAATTGTTGGTATTGGCATATTTAATATTGCTTTTTTCGAACTGCCACTAAATGCATTGATGAACGTCGTGGTCTTGTTAGTTGTGCTTTTCATTACTTTTAATGCGCTTAAGCAGAAAAATATATTTCCCCAGAATGCTACTGAAGTGAAAATTGTAGCAGACATTAATAGGGAAGAGATAAAAGAAGAATCCAAGCGCCAGATATTGCCCGATCAAAAGGTGTCAGAGATTAAAATGAGACTGGATGAGCTGATGAAAAACGAGGCGCCTTATCTGGATAGTGAGTTAAATCTGATAAAGCTCGCTCAGCTTCTCGATATTACCTCTCACCAATTATCATATGTCATCAATAAAGGATACAACGAAAATTTCTTCCAATTTATCAATCGCTATCGGGTCGAAAAAGCAAAAGATATGTTGGCGGATAGTAAAAACGAAAAGCTCTCAATATTAGGCGTCGCTTTCGAGTCGGGTTTTAGTTCAAAAACATCGTTTAATACCACATTCAAGAAGATGACGAATCAAACACCATCCGAATTCAAGAAAAAATGTTCCACTTTATAAAATAATACCTGTTTTGGTGTTATAGTGTTGGTTTGTAGAGATGTGTGTTGGTGTTCTGTTTTATAAACCTGAACAGTATTTGGGTATTGGTACAGTAATTTTGCCTTCATAGAGATTTAATTCTGATAAAGTATGAAGAAAGTGAAGTTTATTTGGATGGTGTGTTTAATTAATTTTCTCTGCACGCCAAATTGTGTTATTGCTCAATCACCTGTTCAAACAATTAAAGGAAGAGTAATTGATTCGGATTCGGAAATAAGCCTGCCAGGGGTGAATGTTGTTATAATAGAAACAAGTCCTCAAATGGGCACAATAACAGATATGGATGGTTATTTTACCATCGAGAATGTTCCTGTTGGACGATATACCATTCAAGTCAGTTTTCTTGGTTACGAACCAGCAGTACTATCTGAAGTATTAGTCGGATCGGGTAAAGAGGTGGTACTAAATGTGGCCTTAAGGGAAACCTTTCAGCAGTTAAATGAAGTAGTTATAAAACCTGAACAACGAAAAGATAAAGCACAGAATAATATGGCAACTTTATCGGCACGTTCATTTACAGTAGAAGAAGCTGGTCGATTCGCAGGAGGCTGGAACGATCCCTCACGACTAGCAGGCTCTTTCGCAGGTGTCACCATGGCTGAGGGCGTCAATGACAATGCAATTGTGGTTAGAGGAAATGCTCCTAAAGGAATATTATGGCGACTGGAAGGGGTGGAGATACCTGCACCCAATCACCTCAATGGAATCAATAATGGGGGAGGAATTGAAACGGTATTTAGCGTAAATATGCTCGATAACTCAGACTTTTTCACAGGTGCTTTCCCGGCGGAGTATGGTAATGCGATGTCAGGTGTGTTCGATATGAAATTCAGGAAAGGAAATAGTGATCAGCGGGAATCTGCATTTCAAATTGGTAGTCAGGGAATAGATATAAGCTCAGAAGGTCCGTTTAAAAATGGGGGTGAGGCGTCATATCTGTTCAATTATCGCTATTCTACAATGGGGTTGGTAGGTCAATTGGCCGATATGGATGTTGGACTGCCCAATTATCAGGATTTGAGCTTTAAGTTGCATTTACCGACAAAAAAGGCCGGTACATTTTCAATATGGGGTATAGCAGGTAAAAGTAATGTAGCCTTTGAGCCAGATGAGGATTATGAGGAGTGGGAGACCTCATGGGACAATAATGAATATTATACCGGATCAGAGATTGCTGCTGGCGGTATCAACCATCGTTTAAATGTGGGGCAAAGTAGTTATTTGTCCACTTCATTGGTGGGTGCCTACGATGGATTTACCAATGAGAGTGATCAGTTACAACGCGATGGTAGCATTATCCCCATTGCAGATCATAACGAAAAAAACTATCGCCTAATCGCCAGCTCTTATTTAAACCATAAGTTTGGTAACCGACATACTAACAGAACCGGTATTACATATACGAACCTTAGTTTTGATCTGGATATACAGGGGAATCCTAATCCCGGTGTTGAGGACGAGATGATTCGAATAGCTAATCAGTCTGATAATTCATACATGGTGCAGGCTTATACTCAGAGCAAATTTCGGGTTGCGCCCACCTTCGACATCAATGCTGGGATTAATATTAATTACTTCGGATTAAATGAAGAGTTGATGCCGGAACCTCGTCTGGGCTTGACCTGGCGATTTATCCCCAAGCACTCCATCAGTCTGGCTTATGGTAAGCATAGCAGATTGGAGCCATTACGCTTTTATTTGGCCGAAGATGATGGTGGTAATTATTTAAATCCAGATTTGAAGGTGACCAAGGCGGATCATTTTGTGTTTTCATACGATTGGCGGGTATCTGATAATATGAGCATAAAAATTGAACCGTATTATCAGCGACTTTATGATGTGCCGGTTTTAGCAGGAAGTTCAGAATCGCTGATTAACTACCAGTGGGATATGTATTTTGACGAACCATTGGTTAATGATGGTACTGGTACAAATATTGGCCTCGATATTACAGTGGAGCGTTATATGAAAGATGGTTATTACTATATGTTTACTGGCTCCTTCTTCGACTCAAAGTACAAAGGAGGCGATGGTGTGGAGCGTAATACATCTTACAATCGGAATGTGGTTCTTAATTTACTGGGTGGAAAAGAGTGGAAAGTGCGCAAAAACAACCTTTTTAGCATCAATGGTAAAATCGCTTATATGGGAGGTAACCGATTTACGCCGCCCGATCAGGAGTTGTCGAAAGCATCGGAAATGGTTGTGCTGGATGAATCACGGGCTTTTGAGTGGCAGGAAGAAAATAAACTATTTCTTGATTTAGCCTTCAATTACCGGATAAACCGATCGAAAGTGTCGCATGTATTAATTCTTCAGGCAAAAAATATTCTGATGACAGAGGAGATGTTTGGCTGGGCGTATGATTTCAAGCAGGAGAAAGTTGTACCGCACGGCATGACAATGGTATATCCATTCTTTAGTTATCGATTAGAGTTTTAAATAAAAAGTATAATCAATTTAAGGGCTAAGGTCAGTTGATAATTCAGCTGGCCTTTTATTTTTAAGTGTAAGCTGAAAAAGTTCATGTTTAAGAATGGAAGGAGGGGTTCGAAGATGGCCGTAAATTAAAGAAAATGAGCGGTCAAAACAATGATAAACTATTATTAGAGAAAAACTTCAGCTTTCAGTATTGTAAAGAAATTCCAAATTTACATTGATAATGAAAGTATTGCTAAGTTTATTTTTATTAATTATAAATTGCAGCGTTTTATCAAAATTGCAATGTAGAGTTTGCAATTGTTTCCAATATCCTTTTAGTTTTGTATTTCTATTACCTATAAGAATGCAATCATTTTTTGACACTCATAAATATTTACTGGAGCACTTAGGCACTCCTGTGCGGCGCGAATTGATGAATGAAATCAATTGGGAGCACCGTCTGATCGGGATTAAGGGAGCTCGTGGAGTTGGTAAGACAACTTTTTTACTGGATTTTGCTAAATCCCATTTTGGATACGACAAGAGCTGTTTGTACGTCAATCTGAACAATCTATATTTTACAGAACGATCGATTATCTCATTTGCTGATGAGTTTCGTAAGAAAGGCGGTAAAACGCTGATTCTAGATCAGGTGTATAAATACCCTGAATGGTCGAAGGAGCTTCGCTACTGTTACGATAATTTTCAGGAACTAAAGATTGTATTTAGTGGCTCGGCGGTCATGCGTTTAGTCGATCAAAATCCTGATTTGAAAGATTGTGTACATGCCTATCGTCTTGATGGATTTTCTTTTCGGGAGCATTTAAATCTGGCGACCAAGAATAAATTCAAGCCTTACTCCTTGAGTGAGATACTGAATAATCATCATGAAATAAGTAAAGAGATTACCTCTAAAGTACGTCCTTTGGCTTATTTCAATGATTACCTGGAGCATGGCTATTATCCGTTTTTTCTGGAGAAGAGAAATTACCTCGAGAATGTGATTAAAAACATCAACCTGATTCTTGAAATTGATATATCCTACCTGGAACAGATTGAATTGAAGTATTTGCCCAAATTGCGTAAATTGCTCTATTCCATTGCAAAATCGGCACCGCTTCAACCCAATGTGAGTCGTTTAAGCCAGGAAATTGAAACGTCAAGAGCAACGGTGATGAACTATCTGAACTACCTTAAGAACGGACGCCTTATTAATATGCTTTACGAGGATAGTGAGTCAACCAAGAAACCGTCGAAGATATATATTCAAAATCCAAACGTTTATAATTCGGTAACACATGGCGATGTAAGCCAGGAGAATATGAATAAAACGTTCTTTTTGAATCAGGTGGCTTATCAGAATGAAGTCAATGTTTCCAAGAAGAGTGACTTTAGGGTTAATGGTAATTTGGAATTCTTTGTCGGAGATGATAAAATGGCTAAAAAAGGCTTGACAGAGCATCAGTATTTGGCGCATTATATGATGGAAGTGGGCGAAGGCAACCAGATACCATTGTGGCTCTTTGGATTTTTATATTAGAAGACAGATAATCAACTGGAAGGATAGACAAATAGATAAATATTGAAGATATAAGATAAATAATATTAGAACTAAGAAGATATAACGACTCATAGATTATATAGAAGCTAGAATTCTAATCTTCTAAAAGTCTAACAATCTATAGTAACAATAACCAATTAATTTTAGGAGTATATAAAATGGCTAAAGAAAAAAAGTTTATTACGTGTGATGGTAACCACGCCGCTGCGCATATTGCATATATGTTCAGTGAAGTGGCTGCAATTTACCCGATCACACCTTCGTCAAATATGGCGGAAAACGTGGACGAATGGGCTGCTGCCGGAAGAAAAAACATCTTCGGTGAGACAGTAAAGGTTGAAGAAATGCAGTCGGAAGCCGGTGCAGCAGGTGCTGTTCACGGATCTTTGCAGGCTGGTGCTTTAACATCAACATTTACAGCATCACAGGGATTATTATTAATGATTCCTAACATGTATAAAATTGCCGGTGAGCTACTACCTGGTGTATTCCATGTGAGTGCGCGTAGTTTGGCTGCTCAGGCACTTTCTATTTTTGGTGATCACTCAGACGTCATGTCTACTCGTCAGTCTGGTTTTGCTATGTTGGCAACAGGATCTGTACAAGAAGTTATGGATTTGGCTGCTGTCGCTCACTTAACTTCTATTAAGTCACGTGTACCTTTCTTACACTTCTTCGATGGATTCCGTACATCACACGAAATTCAAAAGATTGAGGTATTGGAAAATGAAGATTTGGCTGGTTTGGTTGATCAGGAAGCGCTTCAGGCTTTCCGTGATAACTCACTAAATCCTGAGCACCCGGTAACACGAGGTACAGCTCAGAACCCGGATGTATATTTCCAGGCGCGTGAAGCTGCTAACCCATTCTACGAAGCATTGCCTGATATGGTCGCTGAGTACATGGATGAGTTGAGCAAAATTACTGGTCGTAAGTACCGTCCATTTGACTACTATGGTGCTGAAGATGCAGAAAACATCGTCGTGGCGATGGGTTCTATCACTGATACTATCAAAGAGGTGATTGATGACCTGACTGCTAAAGGTGAAAAAGTTGGTTTGATTGCGGTACACTTATACCGTCCATTCTCAGCTAAGTATTTCTTCGAGGCATTCCCTAAAACAGCTAAGAAAATTGCTGTATTGGATCGTACCAAAGAGCCGGGAGCTAACGGTGATCCTTTATACTTAGATATCCGTGACTTGTTCTACGGAAAAGAAAATGCACCTATCGTAGTGGGTGGTCGTTATGGTCTTTCTTCAAAAGATACGACGCCAGCAATGATGTTGAGCGTATTCGAAAACTTAAAGCAAGACGAGCCTAAGAATCAGTTTACAGTTGGTATTATTGATGATGTATCTCACACATCATTACCATTGTTACCTGAATTCTCATTGGCAGCTGAATCTACTTTCGAAGGTAAATTCTATGGTTTAGGTTCTGATGGTACTGTAGGTGCCAATAAGAACTCAATTAAGATTATTGGTGATAACACAGATAAGTACGCGCAGGCCTACTTTGCTTATGACTCTAAGAAGTCGGGTGGTATCACAATTTCTCACTTGCGTTTTGGTGATACACCAATCCGTTCACCTTATTTGGTAAATACGCCTGACTTTGTAGCGTGTCACGTTCCTGCTTACTTGAACATGTACGACATGCTTAAAGGTTTGAAAGATGGTGGTACTTTCTTATTGAACTGCTCATGGAGTGACGAAGAATTGGAAGGTCATTTACCAGCTCATGTTAAGCGTTACATTGCTGATCACAAAATTAAATTCTATACAATTGATGCCACTCACATTGCCAAAGAAATTGGTTTAGGTAACCGTACCAACACCATAATGCAGTCGGCATTCTTTAAAATTGCTGAGGTAATTCCTTACGAGCAAGCTGTTGAGCAGATGAAGAAAGCGATTGTGAAGTCTTTCGGTATGAAAGGTGAGAACATTGTTAACATGAACTACCAGGCTGTTGATAAAGGTGGTGAGGTTAATGAAATTGCTATTCCTGCATCTTGGTCTAACGAAGCTGCTGAAGTTGTATTCCCTACCAATGGTAAAGCGCCTCAGTTCATCAAAGATTTCGTATTCCCTGTAAACGGTCAAAAAGGTGATGACCTTCCAGTAAGTATCTTCAAAGGTCGCGAAGATGGTACATTACCTGCTGGTACGACTGCTTACGAAAAGCGTGGTATTGCTGTTGACGTACCTGAATGGATATCTGATAACTGTATCCAGTGTAACCAGTGTGCTTACGTTTGTCCTCACGCTGCTATTCGTCC
>DIYS01000139.1 GCA_002429115.1 Saccharicrinis sp. UBA6048
GAGATGAATAATACGGGTTAATCAATTTCAGACAATCAAACGTAGTTTTTTGAGTGAAGCAGGTGGAGCCTTGATGTTTTTTCCTTAGTTTTTGTCATCAAGAACAAAAAGTAAGTCGGGTTTGGGCGGAAAGCCCAGAAGGAAAAATTATTAGTACAGGATAAAAAAAATCAATTCTCCGGTAGGGTAATGAAGTTGTAGTTCGGTATTGAAGAAAAGAGATGATAACTTTTAAATTCAATACTATGATCAGGAAATTCTATTCACTTTCGATTATTTTAGTTTTAAGTCTAGCGTATGCATTGGCTGATACCCCAGTTGTTAAAAACCGTCAGATTAACCAGCAAGTAAGAATACATCAGGGAGCTAAGTCAGGTGAGCTGACAAAGACTGAATTGATTCAACTGCAGAAGCAACAAACTCATATTAACAGAACTAAAAAAGCAGCGCGGGCTGATGGTGTAGTTACAAAAAAGGAAAGAGCGCAAATTCATCACAAGCAAAACAAAGCGAATGCGAATATATATCGCAAGAAGCATAACAACGTTAACCGATAGTGGTATGATTCAATTAGCGTTATTGGCCATTTTATTGTTCTGGTTTATTGTTAGTCTGGTCTGGAGTTGGGACAAGAAAACCACAGAAGAATATCGTAAACCTAAACGTGAAATATTTTCATTCAAGGATGGTGTTTTGAGTTACGAAGAAGAAGATTTTTAATGAGTTGATGAGTAAATAGTTTCAACCAAAGAATATATGTCTTAGTCGTTAAAACATTGTACAGGGATATAATAATTATAGGAGTTTTATTAGCCCGGGTTCGATTGCAATTATCGAGTCCGGGTTATTACACTTTTTTAACGTTTTGCCCTATCATAGTGATAAACCTTATTTTCTACAGCTTGTTTACTTTTTATTGTTTATAATGGCTAACGATTATCATGGAACTTTTTAATTTCCTGTTAATTTGATTATTTTTGCGCCGTTTTAAAAAACAATATCAAAGCAAAAGAATAAAAAGAATTAAATATTATCACATGAGCAAGAAAACGATTTTGATCATCCTTGATGGATGGGGCTACGGAGATCAGTCGAAGTCAGATGGTATTTTTACCGGTGAAACGCCTTACTTCGATAGTTTGGTGAAGAATTATCCTAATTCGAAATTACAGGCTTCCGGCGAAAACGTAGGTTTACCTGACGGGCAGATGGGTAATTCTGAAGTGGGTCACTTAAATATTGGTGCAGGACGAGTAGTATATCAGGATTTGGTGAAAATCAATCGTGCCTGTTCAGATGGTTCTATTGCTCAAAACCCGGAAGTCGTAAAGGCTTATTCATACGCCAAAGAAAATGGTAAGCAGATTCACTTCTTAGGATTGCTTTCTAAAGGTGGTGTGCACTCAAGCCAGGAACACTTGTATAAACTGCTTGATATTGCTAAGGAATATGGCATTGAAGAGCGTGCTTTCGTTCATGCGTTTATGGATGGCCGCGATACGGATCCTAAGAGCGGTAAAGAATTTATGACTGAACTGCTTCAACATATGGATAAATCAGGAGGTAAAGTTGCTTCAATGATTGGTCGTTACTATGCCATGGATCGCGATAAGCGCTGGGAGCGTGTTAAAGAGGCTTACGACCTGATGGTAAACGGAACAGGAAAAGCGACGACTGATATCGTTTCTGCTATTGAAGAATCCTATGCTGAGGGTGTTACCGATGAATTTATTAAAGCGGTGAGTCATGTTGACGCCGATGGCAATCAGGTAGGTAAAATTCAGGAAGGCGATGTGGTTGTATTCTTTAATTTCCGTAACGACCGTGCCCGTGAAATTACGCAGGTGCTGACACAGCAGGATATGGCGGAAGAGGGAATGAAGACCATTCCTTTGCATTACTGCACCATGACGCCTTATGATGCTACGTTTGATGGTATGCACATTTTATTTGATAAAAATAATGTGGAGAATACCATTGGTGAAGTGGTTGCCGATGCCGGCCTGAAACAATTACGTATTGCTGAAACAGAAAAATATGCACACGTTACCTTCTTCTTCTCAGGTGGCCGCGAAGCTGTGTATGATGGTGAAGAGCGTATATTGGTTAACTCACCAAAAGTAGCTACTTATGATTTGAAGCCTGAGATGAGCGCTCATGAGGTAAAAGATAAGATTGTTGCTGAGCTTAACGAGAACAAATATGACTTTATAGCATTAAACTATGCCAATGGTGATATGGTTGGTCACACAGGTGAGTACGATGCCATAATGAATGCTGTAAAGGCTGTTGACGATTGCCTTAAAGAAACTGTTGAGGCAGCCAAAGCAAATGGCTATGAAGCTATTATTATTGCTGATCACGGTAATGCTGATAATGCTATTAACGCAGATGGTTCGCCCAATACTGCTCACTCGCTTAATCCGGTGCCATTTATCTGGGTTACTGAACGTGAGGGAGAAGTTAAAGATGGTATTTTAGCCGATGTGGCTCCTTCATTACTTCGCTTAATGGATATAAAGCAGCCAGAAGAAATGACTGGTGAAGCTTTAATTGAATTGAAGTAGAAGTTTCAATTAGATATAAATAAAGATGGCAACTCATTTTAGGGTTGCCATTTTTTATGCGGTAATGAAGAAGAATCCGCTAAACGGGTGTCCAATATCTTTTGCTGTTAAAGCATACCTTGATTCTTCAAAGTATCTTCAACATCTTCCATCTCTTTGTAAAATACTTCTCCGTATTTACGGATGATTGGCTCTTTTAAGAACTTATAAATCGGCACACCAAGGTGACTTCCCAATTCTCTGGCAGGATGGCAGATTGGCCAAACGTGATAATTGAGTGCCTCAAATTCGGGGTATTTTTCTATTCGGATAGGATACAAATGACAGGATATTGGCTTTTTAAAATCGATTAAGCCCTCCTGGTGCGCCTTATCAATAGCACATTTGCAAATACCTTCCTCATCAAAATAGGTATATACACACTCCTTGCCATTGATTATCGGCGTTACTTTGTCTCCGTCAGAATCAACAATCCACTTGCCCTGCTTTTCAATCTCATTTATAGCCTTTTCTGTTAAAAATGGCTTTACAACCGGATAAATATCCTCCAGAATCTGTGTCTCATCTTCCTCTAGCGGTGCGCCAGATTCCCCCTCAACACAGCACTCGCCTTTACACTTATCAAGGTTGCACACAAAGCGTTTGGCAAAAATATCTGTGCTAATTATCTTATCATCAATCTGAATCATCAGTATTACCCGTTTAAATTATGCGCTGCAAAGATAGGAGATTACCGATAAGTCACAATTAATATTTTTAGCCATTGAGTAGTATTATATGAGGACAGATACGATCTGGACGCAGTCAGGGGCAATATAGTCGTGTTCGGCATCAATATAGGTGTAGCCAGATACGAGTTAGGTACAGTCAGCATCAATCTGGACACTGTCAGATCGAAAAAAGATACAGTCAGGGGCAATATGGTCATGTTCAGCATCAATATAGGTGCAGTCAGATACGAGTTAAGAACTGTCAGAATCGATCTGGATACAGATAGCATCGTGTTGGTCATGTTCGGCATCGTTCCTGAGACTGCCAGATTTTATCCGTAGATAGCCAACAATGTTCCAATTAAAGTCAGCTCGGATTAAGGTCAACTACTGCAATTGCTTGCTGTGATCACCTACAGCCCTACAAATGCTATCGCAGCAATGATCGCTAAACCAATAAACCAGACAAATGTATACATCACCCACACAAGTGTCAGTTTCAAAAAAGTACTCACCCATTTGCGTTTGTAAATACGACGTGCACCAATGGTTTGGTATACTGGTAATAAAAAGTAGAGATACCCTATCCATGCTACCGATTGATTGGGGAAAATCATATTAGTCAGGATGATAACAGCAGTAATTGAAAATATAAACGAATGGATGTTTAAGGCAAATATTAAATGACCAATGTATAATTTCTTTGATCGGTGAAATAGCACCCAGAGAAAGAAGGCAAATGCCGGCATAAACAAAAACAGAGACCACGATGTGTACTGATACAGCTTATTGATGTACAGTTCCGGGTAATCGAGAATCTTTTTGATTGTTTTGGCATATTTCGAATCATTATCATCTAGGCTACCCTCCATATCTGTTATGAAACCAACCACGTCGCTTGATATGTCATTTAAATGTTCAAGATTAGTTGAATCAATATGAGCGCTATCCAGCTCCTGCTGAATTATTTGTCGTGTTGAAACAAATATAGAGTCCTGACCGGTTTTTATAGAGTCGGTAATGGCGCTTATTTCGTTGGTTGTATTAATAATGCCATCTTTTGTTACGTCGTAATTATTATCGATGCTTTTATTCGTTACCGTAGAAATTAACAGAAACATTACAAAGCTGATAAACAGGTAGAATCGGAAAGGTGGCATATAACGGGCTCTTTTTCCGGCCAGGTAATCCACGGTTAATTTTCCAGGTTGCAAAAGAACCGCATAAAGTGTTTTAATTATACGAGTGTCAAAGGTGATGATTGTACCCATAAAATCGGCAATCATAAACCGGATTGGTCGCTCCAGTTCTTTTACCGATTGTCCGCAATTAGGGCAATATTTACCACTAAACTCATGATCGCAATTCTTGCATTTAACCTGTTCAGTTTGATGATTGGGCTGAGTTGTTGAGTTCATTTTTTCTTTCATTGGGTTTAGACTTCTTTCAAAGATAATTGTTCTTGTCAGATATAAACGATAAAGCTGTAAATCAAGCCCAAAATGGGCGATATCTATCAGCATAGGGCGAAGTGTAACGCAGCCCTATGTAACAACCATGCCAATCAAACCGGTGCAACCACAGTTGCTATTATCCTCCTTAACTAGTATGCACCGGAATACACCAAAGTTTTTGTCCTAAGCGTTGGATTGGATTACATATTATTTGATAAAACATTAATAGTGTAATTCAGAATTTATTAATCCACATCAAATCAAATAGACCTATTAATTTCTATCTTTGGCAGAAATTTTTCCTTAATTCTTATGAAACAATTAAAGCCTATCATGTTTGTTGGTACATGCTCAGACGCTGGTAAAAGTGTGATTAATACCGGAGTTTGTCGCATTCTGAAACAGGATGGTTACCAGCCTGCGCCATTTAAAGCGCAGAATATGTCATTGAATAGTTACGCTACACCTGATGGCAAGGAAATAGGAAGAGCACAGGCAACGCAGGCAGAAGCATGTGGCATTGATTGTCATACGGATATGAATCCGGTATTGTTGAAACCCAGTGGGGAGATGATGTCGCAGGTGGTGTTGAATGGTAAACCGGTTGGTAACAGGTCAGCGTATGAGTATTTCCGTAAGGATGATAATGCCAAACTCTTTGATGAGGCGCATGCAGCGTTTGAACGACTTGCCGGGCGCTACAATCCAATCGTGCTCGAAGGGGCTGGTTCAATATCAGAGCTCAATCTGAAAAAACGCGACATCGTTAATATGCGCATGGCCAAACGTACCAATGCCGACGTGTATTTGGTGGCTGATATTGATCGTGGTGGTGTATTTGCCAGTGTTTATGGTTCAATCATGTTGCTCGATGAAGATGAACGCCAACTGATCAAAGGGATTATCATCAATAAATTCAGGGGAGATGTTCGTTTGTTTAAAGAAGGAAGAGATATTATTGAAGATTTAACAGGCGTGCCAGTGGTAGGTGTTGTGCCTTACTTCAAAGACATTTACATCGAGGATGAAGATTCTGTAGTGTTAGATGGTAAAAATAATTCCGCAGTCAACGGCCTGATCAATATAGCGGTTGTAAAGTTGCAGCAAATGTCAAACTTTACCGATTTCAATGCGCTGCAGTTTGATAAACGTGTTAATCTGTATTACACAACGGATCACGAGCAATTAAAAAAGGCAGATGTTATTATCCTGCCGGGATCAAAAAGTACCATTAAAGATTTGACCTTCTTAAAAGAAAAGGGACTGACGGATACGATCAAAGAGTTGTATAAAAATGGCACCTCTGTTATTGGTATATGTGGTGGTTATCAAATGATGGGACAGATGATTGAAGACCCGGATCAAATAGAAGGTTCCGCAAAAGCCATAGATGGCTTGGGACTGTTGCCGATGAACACCGTTATAACAAGTGAGAAGACAACCGAACAGAAGCAGTTTTACTTTGGTGATAACAAAGCTGTCTGTCATGGATATGAGATTCATATGGGGCAGAGTTCTTCAACCGATGCTGTAACGCCTTTGGTTAAAACCACAGAAGGAACTGATGATGGTATTTTTCTGAACGATCGTTGTTGGGGTACTTATATGCATGGCATATTGGATAATAAAGTGGTAATAGACGCATTGTTAAAACCATTCTCAGACGAAACTTCAACCGAACTTTCTTACAGCGATTTTAAAGAAATTGAATACAACCGGTTGGCCGAACACCTGCGCCAGCATATTAATATTGAAGCGATTTATAATAATGCCACACTTGACTAAGATTAAAGCTGAACCATTTTCACATGGTAACGATGGGTATCGCTTTCAAAGTAATATACAAGCAGACTTCAGCACCAATACCTGGTATAAAGGACCCGATCGACAGCTGCTTTCCTTTCTGAAGGATGAAATGAGCTGTATCGCCAATTACCCTGAGCTACATGCCGAATCGTTAACGGGGCAACTGGCCGATAAACACCATTTAGCAAATGACCAGATACTAATCTGTAACGGAAGTGCTGAGGCTATCTTTTTGATTGCGCAGGCATATCAGGGTATAAGCAGTCGTATTCTTGTACCTACTTTCTCAGAATATGAACATGCCTGCCAGGTTTTTGGCCATAAAGTCAGTTATAGTGGTACAGGATTTCTATCGGACGATATGAGTACGCCTCAAGGCTTATTGTGGATGTGCAATCCAAATAATCCAACGGGGCAGGTTTTTAGCCGGGAACTACTTTCTCAGCTTGTTAAGCACAATCCACAAACATTGTTTATTGTTGATGAGGCTTATACCGAATTTTGTATGGATGACTGTTCATTGGTATCGTTCATAGGTAAGTTTAAAAACTTATTGGTATTAAAGTCGATGACAAAGAACTACTGCCTGCCTGGATTGCGATTGGGCTATGTTCTGGGGCATCAATCGGTCATACAATCCTTGTCTAAATTACGACCACCATGGTCGGTTAATAGCTTGGCACTGAAAGCAGGCTCTTATGCTTTAAAAAATTCAGATGTGAGTGAAGAAGAGTTGATAGAATACCTGTCGCTTTCCCGATCTTTCAGGATGGAGTTGGAACAAATTAAAGGATTTGAGGTGTTGCCTTCTTCCACCGGATTTTTCCTGGTTAAAACACCGATGGAGGCCGGAGAACTTAAACTTAGATTGATAGAAGACTATGGCTTACTGGTTCGTGATGCATCTAACTTTCGAACACTGAGCGATTACCATATTCGCCTGGCCACCTTAACCCGGGAGAAGAATAACCTGTTGATTTCTGCTTTAAAGGAGATATTTAATGTGGGATAATATCAATATCGGATTAGCAATGGCTATTGGTTTGGCTTACTTGCTCGATTTGATTTTGGGCGATCCGGTTTATCTGCCGCATCCGATTGTGTACTTTGGACGAATCATTAGCTTTTTTGAAAAACGATTGAATTCCGGAAATAAGCGCTTGCTAAAAGGCGGGCTCATGAGTGTGGGCTTGATCGGCCTGGTGTTTATTATCTTCTTGGCTTTTCAGGTTTTATCAGTCGCACTTCATGAATATCTCTACTACATGTTTGTTGTCGTTTTCTTCTTTTTTGGAATAGCTAACCGCACACTGATACGGGAGGGAATACAAGTATTTAAGGTTCTTGAAGAACAGGGGTTGGGGGCTGGTCGCAAACAGCTTAGTCGAATTGTGGGACGTGATACGTCACAACTCTCGGCACAGCAAATACGTAAAGCAGCTCTCGAAACGATGGCAGAAAACCTAAGTGATGGCGTTATTGCGCCGGTGTTTTGGTTTATCATCTTTGGTATTCCTGGCATGATGGCCTATAAAATGATTAACACCCTTGATTCGATGATCGGCTATAAAAGTGATCGTTACTTGTACTTTGGCAGGGTAGCTGCTTACATTGATGATATTGCCAATTTTATTCCGGCACGTTTAACGGCTATACTAATGGCATTTGTGACGGTGTCTTATCGTTCTTTCCGCTTTATTTTTATTTATGGAAATAAGCATAGCAGTCCCAATGCAGGCTACCCTGAGGCGGCACTGGCCGGCATATTAAATGCAAAATTCGGAGGCCCAAGTATGTACCACGGAACTTTGGTTTCTAAACCTTATATTGGTGATAATGAAAGGGAATTTAAACTTACTGATGTTTATAACGCAGTCAGAGTGAATCATTTGATTTGTGCGGTAATGATTAGTATATCCATAATAATAAGATGTGTAATATTTTAAAATAATGATACAGTTAAAAGATCTTTCAATTCAGCCTCTTCATCACGAGATGGGCGCTGATTTGCAATATAAAATAGACCAAAAAGCTAAGCCGGTTGGCTCGCTTGGTCAAGTTGAGAAAATAGCCAAGCAGGTTGGTTTGATACAGGGAAGTCTGACACCGTTACTATCAAAACCAATGATGCTAACAGTTGCCGCAGATCATCATATTTGTGATGAAGGTGTTAGTCCTTGTCCGGTTGAAATTACATGGCAACAGTGCCTGAACTTTATGAATGGAGGTGGGGGCATTGGTCTGTTCTCAAGTGAGTTTGGCTTTGACCTGAGAGTAGTCGATGCCGGTGTTAACTTTGATTTTAAGCCACACCCGAATCTAATTGATGCGAAAGTCAGAAAGGGCACCAGAAACTTTCTGCACGAGCCGGCTATGACCATTGAAGAGTGTATTCAGGCGCTTGAAAGTGGCCGTAAAATAGTTGCTCGGATTAATGAAGATGGATGTAATGTCATTGGGTTTGGCGAGATGGGCATTGGTAATACAACGCCAGCTTCTGCGCTATTGTCGGTATACACAGGTTTAGATGTTGATGCTTGTGTTGGTCCCGGATCGGGATTGAAGGCAGAGGGCGTTAAGCATAAAGCTCATGTGATCAAGGAAGCGATAAAGCTGCATGGTATATCCGATGATCCGATTGAAAACCTGGCTCGTTTCGGAGGATTGGAAATAGCAACGATTGCCGGAGGAATGCTTGAAGCAGCAGCCAGGCGTATGATTGTTATTACCGATGGTTTTATTACCACATCCGCACTATTGGCGGCACATGCCATTGACTCTAAAGTAGTAGATTATTCGTTCTTTGCGCATCAGTCGCAGGAGCAGGGGCACAAAAAAATGGTAGACTTCATGGGAGGCGAGCCAATTCTTGATCTTGGATTTCGATTGGGCGAAGGAACAGGATCAGCGGTGGCCTATTCGGTCATTAAAGCATCCGTGGCTATGTTGAATAAAATGACGTCTTTTGATGAGGCGGCTATTTATAATACCGCTAATGATGGAATCAGGGTTGATTAAATAAGAAAAAGTGGAAAATATGGAAGGGATGGGAAAAGCCATCCTTTTTTTTATGGGCTGATGATTGAGTTAATAATGAGGTATAAAAAAAGGGAAAGATTTTCATCCTTCCCTTTGTGGTGCCACCTGGAATCGAACCAGGGACACACGGATTTTCAGTCCGTTGCTCTACCAACTGAGCTATGGCACCGAGTTATTTTTACAAGAAAGTAAAAATAACATAAACAATAACCCTTTACCCTTTTTGGATTTCTAATTTGTCCCCACAAATTAGAAATAAACCCTAAAATCAGCCTTATGACTGGTGGTGCCACCTGGAATCGAACCAGGGACACACGGATTTTCAGTCCGTTGCTCTACCAACTGAGCTATGGCACCAATCTTGGTAAACACCCCGCGTTTCGGGGCTTGTAGCAATTCCTCTTCCGAATTGCGGTTGCAAATATAGGGCAAAGATTTTATACCACAAAAACATTTTTCAAATTTTCCTGTTCCTTTTTTTGTTGAGTTGTGCTAATTTACCTGATGTTTAGTATTTTTGCAGCCTCAAAAAAATTAAATGGATTATCAAATATATACGCTGAAGAACGGGATCCGCATTATCCATAAGCAAGATAAGTCGCCAGTGGCTTATTGTGGACTGATTTTAAACACCGGATCGCGGGATGAGCAAGATGAGGAGCACGGAATAGCTCACTTTATTGAACACGTAATATTTAAGGGTACGAAAAAAAGAAAAGCGTACCATGTATTGAGCCGTCTGGATGATGTGGGTGGGGAACTCAATGCCTATACAACCAAGGAGGAAACGTGTATTTATGCCTCTTTTTTAAAGCAGGATTATGAGCGCGCCATTGAGTTGATACACGATATTACTTTCAATTCAGTTTTTCCAGAGAAAGAATTGGCCAAAGAAAAGGAAGTCATCGTCGATGAGATAAATTCGTACAAAGACAGTCCGGCAGAGTTGATTTTTGATGAGTTTGAGGAGATGTTGTTCAAAAACGATCCGATGGGTCGCAATATTCTTGGCACTAAAGCAAAACTTAAAAAGTTTGACGAAGGTATGATTCGCAGCTTTATGGATGTGAATTACAATACAGACCAAATGGTGTTTTGTTCCATAGGTAATGTATCGTTTAAAAAAGTGGTAAAGTGGGCAGAAAAATACTTTGGTGAAGTTGGTGAGAATTTACGCGAATTTGATCGTCCGGCTGTCAACCTGTATGTGCCAGAGTCGCAAACAATCGAAAAAGATACACACCAATGCCATGTGATCATGGGTAATGTGGCGTATGATTTTAAGCATGATAAACGACTTCACCTACACTTACTAAACAATCTACTGGGTGGTCCCGGAATGAATTCGCGGTTAAATATGTCTTTGCGCGAAAAAAATGGGATTGCTTATAATGTGGAATCAACGTACACGCCATATTATGGCACAGGTGTTTTTAGCATATATTTTGGTACGGATGAAGAAAATTTAATTCGCTCTTTTAATATTATTGATCGCGAGTTAAAGTTGTTGCGTGATAAAAAGCTCGGTGCCCTTCAACTTCATAAAGCCGCGCGACAATTAAAAGGTCAGCTAACCATCTCATCAGATAATAGAGAAAACCTGATGCTCTCCGTTGGCAAGAGTTTTTTACTATACGATCAGGTAGATGAGTTAGACGTGATTTATGATAAAATTGATGGTATTTCAGCCGATGACCTGTGTGAAGTGGCCAATGAAATTCTTGATCCAACAAAACTTTCTTACTTAATCTATAAGTAATGGCTGAAAATTTATCTGAACTAGACCAATACATCCTCAACCACATCAATGAGGAAGATGACATATTGAATGAAATAAATCGTCAGACGCATATTAAAAGCCTGCAGCCTCGTATGTTAAGTGGTCATTTGCAAGGGCAATTGCTGAAAATGATCGTGAAGATGATCAACCCCGTCAATATATTGGAAATAGGAACTTTTACCGGTTATTCGGCCATAGCGATGGCTTTGGGATTGTCAAAGGATGATGCGCAGATTGATACGATCGAGGTTAATGATGAGGTTGAAGAGTTGATACAATCGTTCATAGATAAGGCTGGGTTTAATGATGTAATTCACTTGCATATCGGATCTGCTATTGAAATTATTCCACAGTTAGATAAGGAATATGATCTGGTATTTATGGATGGGAATAAGCGCCAATATCGCCATTATTATGACTTGGTGTTTGATAAGCTTCGATCGGGAGGTTTTATTTTGGCTGATAATATTTTATGGGATGGCAAAGTTGTTGAAGAAATAGATGTGAACGATAAGCAAACGCAGGAAATAATTGCTTTTAATCAAATGATTAAAGACGATGAGCGGGTGGAGAAAGTTATCCTGCCAATGCGTGACGGTTTGTTTTTGATTCGCAAAAAGTAAACATTAATAATGAAAGTCTGTTTCTGTCTTAAGACACTATTCAGTACGGATGAATTTCAAAATTTCAGCATAATGAATGGTTGAATTATCCTGAAAGTGGCATGTCGTAAATGAATGAAAAATAAAACACATGAAAACAGCTATATTCTACGGTTCTTCTCTTGGTAATACCCAATTTGTTGCGGAAAAATTACATCAGCGACTACCACACGCCGATTGTTTGCAGGTCAACGAATTGATGCCATCGCAGATAGAGCAATACGACAATATTATTTTAGGAACTTCAACTTGGGGCGTTGGTAATTTGCAGGATGATTTTGAACTGTTCGTCGATTTGCTATTGTCATTAGATATGTCAGGCAAAAACTTTGCTCTGTTTGGCCTTGGAGATCAGCATACATACCCCGATACCTTTTGCAATGGAATGGGCAAGTTGTATTACTTATTAAATGATAAAGGCTGGCATGTAACCGGATTTACTTCAATTGATGGTTACGACTTCTCAGAATCGGAAGCTGTCATTGATGACCAATTTGTTGGACTCGCTTTGGATGAAGACAATGAACCTGATCTTACAGACTCCAGACTAGATGGTTGGACAGCCAGTTTAAACTTCTGATAATTGACTTTAATGTAAGATTTTCCCGCGATTGTCTTAATTATTTGGCCATAAATCAATTTTTTAAACATTTCTTGATTATTCACCATACTTTTGAAATCTCATAAAGGGATTATTAGTATGTATCTTGAAAATCAGTTATTAAACAAGAATATTTCTTGTCATGTAGCTTATTGCCTATTCGATAAAAATGGGGATGAAATAGATTTTAAAGCAGGTTTAGCCGGATCATTAGATTCATCCGGAAGAGCTAATTACCTAGAACTGTTGTATCCTTCGTTTTGTGAACTGGGCGATAGGTTTTCCAAAACCAATGAGCTGTCGCTTAAAGGTCAGATTGCGTTCAGTAGTCAGAAGGCGATTGATTTTGTAGATATCTACCTGACCAGATTGAGAAATGGGAATATAGAGCTGATTGCCTTTAAAAATGAGGAGGTTGAAACTCAGGATGGGGTTTCAATAAATAATATACCATTGCCGGTATCTATCATTAATCGCAGTGGAAAAATTATAAATCTTAACCACCAGTTCCTGGATTTCTTTACAGATAAAAATGCCCTCGTATTGCCATTGCATATTCAGGATGTTGTACGTACCAACCACTTATCACCAGAGTCATTTGATTTTGAAAAGATGATTGGTGGAGATCAGGGGATGCAGGCTGTGCTTTGTCATTTTAAAGGAAAGAGTACGTCTAATCATACCTTTATACTAAACTTTTCACCTATTTGCTACAATAGTGAAAGCTGTTTCATGGTTACTGTAAAAGATATCACGCCATATATCGAAATTCAGGAAAATCTTGAAGCTCAAAACGAAGATTTAAAACGAAAGGTCAGCCTTGAGTATGACAAAAATAAAACCTATGAGCTTGAGTTGCTGCAGAAAAGCAGGCTTGAATCATTGGGTGAGATAGCGTCGGGAATTTTTCATGAACTAAATCAGCCATTATCCCACATCAGCCTGAAGATTGATAACTTATTAGATAAGTGGCAGAACAGTGATGTAACAGAGTCTTATCTCGGGAAAAAGACAGAACAGATTCAACGCCAGGTACAAAGAATGCGCGGCATTATCGATGAGATGAAACAATTTTCAACGACGAATAGCGAAAAAGGACAGTTTATTAATGTTAAGGATATTATAAATCTTGCAGTTGAAGATGTGAGCTATTTAAAGGTCAATGGTTTGGTGATGAGAATCCATTGTCCCGATGAAATGATTATTAAAGGCAATGCTATTGAGCTGGAGCAGGTTTTTGTTAACCTAATTCTTAATAGCATACAATCGCTAAAGAATAAAAAGCAACAATTTCCTGATTTCATACCGGAAATAACTATTCGTGGAAGCGAAGGAGATAAGATGGTAAATGTTACTTTAAATGACAATGGATCAGGGTTGGACGAAGCTTGTGTTAAAGAAGTTTTTAAGGCTTTTTATACAACCAAACAAGACCAGGGAGGGACGGGCCTTGGGTTATTTATCGTAAACAATGTAATGCGAAAATTTAAAGGAACTATAAATATTAGTACCAAAGAAGGTGAATTTTTTAAAGTCCTTCTCTCTTTTCCTAATATTCCGAAAAGGAATTAAATGAATGTAAATAATTACCGTTGACCAAACCAAGCCCAAGTTATGAATTACACCATCCTATTATTTGAAGATGAAATTGAACTAAGAGAGGATATACAAGAAAGTATTGAATCGGATTATATAGTTGTCTACTCGTTTAGTTCGTGGAAAGAATATACAGAAATGGAAATTCCTGATAAACCGGATCTCGCGATTTTGGATTTAAACTTATTGGACAGAGATGGATTGTCAATCTTTCACGACTTAAGAGAGCAATACACAGACCTTGAAGGTATCATTATGACTGGTCAGGCGAATCTTCAAATTGCCATAGAATCAATCAAACTGGGGGTGATTGATTTTATTGAAAAACCATTCAGGGCTTGTGAACTTCGTATGGCTATTCATTCAACAGAGAGCTATAAGCAGTACCAGATTAAGAAATACGTTGTTGATCGCCAGTTGGAAGAATCAAAGAAAAGCTTTGAGGCACATTGGGGTGTTGAGTTTGTTGGCGTAAGCCAGTCTATTAAGGATATCAATACTTTAATGAAGCGTGTTGCGAAGGCAGACACCACGTCGGTTATGGTGACTGGCGAGAGTGGTAGCGGAAAGGAGCTGATTGCAAGGGGAATCCATAGTATGAGTGATCGAAGAAATGCACCATTTTATCCGGTTAACTGTACGGCTATTCCCGATTCATTGTTTGAAAGTGAGTTCTTCGGTTATCAAAAAGGAGCATTTACCGGGGCATTGACAAATCATGAGGGGTGGTTCGAACGGGCTAATGGAGGCACTTTGTTTCTGGATGAAATAGGTGATATGAATTTAGCATTACAGGCTAAACTGCTTCGTGTTTTAGATGAGCGAAAAGTAACCCGTATAGGCTCGCACGAAATTATAAATGTCAATGCGCGCATTGTGTGTGCAACCAATAAGGATCTGCGTCAAATGATTGAAGATGGTTTATTTAGGTTGGATTTATTTCATCGATTAAATTCATTTCATATCCATTTACCTCCCTTGCGCGAAAGAGCTGAGGATATTCCTGTTTTGGTTAATCACTTTGTCAAACTTTATGCAGAAACACATAATAAAGACATTCAAAGTATTCATTCCAAGGCAATGAATTTGTTGATAAATCACCATTATGCCGGAAATATACGAGAACTCAGGAATATTATTGAACGAGCGATTTTAATGTGTGATTCCAGGATTCTAAAAGCGAGCCATCTGCACTTTCCTGAAGAAGATAATTATCATGAGGATACCACCCCAAATCCCACTCTTGAAGATGTAGAGAGGGAAACAATTTTAAGTGCTATAAAAGCTTGTAACAATAACAAAACTCACACGGCAGAGCGGCTAAATATTACAAGGCAAGCCTTGAATAGAAAGCTTAAAAAACACGGAATAGAATGATGGCGACCATTTTCGGTCGCTTTTTTTTGCTTTAATTTTTTCACGATTACTTTCTGAAAAAGAATAGAAATTCTTCCATTGATTTCTGCAAATTCATTCGTCAATTAAAATTCGATTTTAGTCGACGAAAATAAACCTTTAGTCCATTTTTCGTTTTTAATAAGCATGTGTCATATTTGAAATTTTTGCATGCTAAAATTTCAATAATGTTTAGGTGTACAATTATGGTCGTTATATGAATCTACACCATTCGTTATTGTAAGTGTCACTATTCTAGTGGCATATGTTGTTTGAGCTGTGTTTTATGATTTAATCACTGACCAAAAATGGTCGTTTCAGTCTTTGTGTATAATAGCTTCTTGGGTGTAATTGGTTGATATTTAGCAGATAGTGTTTTTTGGCATTTCTGTTGATATAGTGCTGACGTCTAAATAACACACGCAATAATGATAAGATTTAAATTAATACTGGCACTTATTTTACTGGCACAAGTAATGCATGGTCAGACCTTGGGAAGTAATGAGGCTAATGTTAATCAATCAGGCGATAAGCACTTACATATTGTCGAGCAAAAGGGGTTTTCTAATAGTGCCTTTATTAGTGCCGAAGGTGAAAGGCACCGAGCAAATGTAAGCCAATCAGGTAGTGAAAATGATGTTGAACTTAAGCAATCAGGCAATTCAACTGAAGTTGTAAATAATCAGGCGGATATTGTTCAGGAAGGAAATGAGAATGTTGTTAAAGCAAATCAGCGCTTAAGAAATAATAAAATAACACTTTCTCAGTCGGGCGAAGGTAATAACGCAGATGTTTACCAGTATGGTAACGGTCCAGCCGAAAATAACGAATTGACCTTAAATCAGAACGGAAGTGGAAATACTGCAACTGTTCGTCAGACGAGGTACAATCAATCGGCCTTCATAGAACAGGTTGGAAGCTATAATACAATTGAAACCAGGCAGCAATATGCCAATAATGAGATAAATGCTTATCAGAATGGATTAGCGCTTGAAGCCGAAATAAAACAAAACGGTGATGCTAACAAGTCCTATCTGAATCAGGCAGGTTCGAGCCATAGTGTATTGTTAGACCAGGTTGGTGATTACAATGAAGCCAATGTTCTGCAGATTGGGGGAACAAATAATTCAACCGGAGTAAGCCAGGCGGGAGTAGGTAACACTGCTGATGTATGGCAATTCTGCGGACAGGATAATTCGGCAATAATAATGCAAATGGGCGATATGCATAAGGCGACTGTAATTCAGTCAGGCAGTGGTAATATGGCAAATATTAAACAATCAAATTAATAACAATCAATTTTATTTACCTAATACAAATAATCATGAAAAAGTTACTTTTAACTAGTGCACTTAGCGTGCTTGCTTTAGTAGCATTTGCTCAGGCAGGAGGAAATGGTTCGGAAACGACAATTGTTGGTAATGCAAATACAACAAATGTAAACCAAACAGGATCAGCAGCAACAGCTACTCAAACTGTAAATGGTGATAATAATGTAAGTGGAATTACTCAGCATGGGTTAAGCAATACTGCATCAACAACTCAAACGGATTTTTTCAATAATGCGACTGTTGAGCAAAACGGTGAAAGTCAAACAGCCACGGTTAGTCAAACAGGAACGGGCTCTGAGGATGCTGAAAAAAATGATGCCTACGTAAAGCAGGATGGTTACAATCAGGGTGCAACAGTAACACAAAGTGGAATGAATAACGATGCTGACGTACTTCAGTATAAGTATCGTTTAGAAGGCAACAATGAAGCAATTGTTTCGCAATATGGAAATAACAATACTGTCTTGGTTGACCAGACAGAGTCTTTTAATGATGCGAATATTTTACAAGAAGGTGATGATAATAATGCAACTGTAGATCAGAACACACCTATTGGTGATGCAGATCTGCATAATGTAGCAAATATTTCTCAGGTTGGTAATGAGAATATCGCAACTACATTCCAAGAAGGAACAAGACATATTGCCAATATTAACCAGGTTGGTGATAGTCATGAGGCGAGTGTGAATCAAAGAGGTACTGATAATCAGCCTCCGAACCATCAGGCTACCATTGAGCAATCAGGTTATAATAATACTGCAAAAGCAAATCAATGGGGAGCATGGAATGATGTGGTTGAAATTACTCAATCAGGTAGCAATAATGAAGCAACAACCAATCAAGAGAACGGTGGTATTACATTCCAGCAAGATATTAATGAAATTTACGTTACTCAAAGCGGAGATAATGGAATTGTAACTGTTGATCAGGATGGTGAGCAAAATACAGCCAATGTTACTCAAAGTGGAGAAACTAATACTATTGATATAGATCAATTAACAGCAGTAGATAATAACACAGCAACAGTTGGCCAAAATGGTGGTAGTAATAATAATGCAAGGGTAAGCCAGCGCGATGGAGCTTATGGTAATACTGCTGGAATTACACAAACAAATAGTGACTACGACAATGCTTTAATCATTCAGTCAGGTGATGAAAATACAGCATCAATTAGTCAAACAAATGGCGGCTTTAATTTAAGTGGTGTTGAAGGTAATATTGCAGAAATTAGACAAGTTGGAGATAATAATAATGCCAGTATTACTCAGTTTAATCAAGATGGTTGGGAAGGTATTTCTAAAGCATATATCAACCAAAGAGAGGGTACTATTAATGCTGGAGCTGAAATTACACAAGATGTTTGGGGTTCAGCTAATGAAGCGACCATTAATCAGGAAAACTATGTGGGTGGTGAAACTGGCGTTGCTGATGCAACCATCACACAACACGGACAGGATGTTGGTACAGCAACAATAAATCAGACAGGATCAGGTCACTTAGGTACTATTAATCAGGAAGGTGTTGATAATGGATATGGTTTCCCTGGACAAAATACAGCTACTTTAAATCAAGGTGGTTCAGGAAATAGCAGTATTATTTCACAGACTGGTCAAGGTAACAATTCATCAGTTTCACAAAACTGGCCATAATATATGAAATTTAAGGAGGCTCAATATGGGTCTCCTTATTTTAATGTTTTAAAATCATGTATTCATGCATAAGTAATTGATCATTCGTCAATTAAATTTATGCATTCACTTTTTTTTATATAGATTGCTCTTAAAATCAATGCCATGAAAAGAATTGCATTTATAATGAATCTGGTTTTAGCAGGTTTATGTTCTGTGTTGGCTCAGGAAGAAGAAAAAGCAAGCGAGATAGAGAAAACCATCACGATTCAGCAAGCTGTAGGTGACGTATCAGAATCAAACAATGTAGCTTTTGTGAAGCAGATAGGTGTTAATAATATTATTGGCAGTAGTCAGTCAGGAACAGGAAATATCATCGAGGTAACTCATATTGGAATAAATAATCAAACCATTATTAATCAGCAGGGTGATAATAATAGTGTGAAAAATAAATTTGTTGGAGTTAATAATAGTTTGGAAAGTGAACAGGTGGGGAATAACAATGTGCAAAATGTAACGCATTATGGAGTAAATACTAATTATGAAATAACACAGCTTGGTGATGGACATGAAGTCACTTACAAAACGTATGGAAATGCGAAAGGTGTAAAGGTGGTGCAAGAAGGCGCGCCTATGGAGGTGACCATCAAACAGGGAATGCAAGGATCGTTTTAATGAAAGAGAGGAAAGCACTGTTAATGATCATCATTCTATGTTGTAGTTGCATGCTTGTACAAGCGCAGGTTGAGAAGCACGATACAGTTCATAAAGAATTAAAAGAAGCACCAGAAGCATTAAAGGATTTTATTAAAGAATTTGAACGAAGAAAAGAAGAAGCTCAAAAGCAACAAGCGATAAAGATTGTTGATCCTCCGGCATTGGAAATTGATGGAATAGTCATGGATGAAACCATGTCAAAAGCAGGGCGGGATTTTTACGAAATCTTTTTTTCATTATGGGTGAAGCCAAGCGATTTTAAAAACTATTATATCAAAATAAAGGAAAAACCCTTCCGTATGAACAGCACTTTAATAGAAGTTCATCTAAAAGAGGTTGTGGTTTACAGGGCCATGTTACAAAGAAGGTATGATGATATAGTAGAAATGGCCAGGCAGGCCAATAGATATACTTTGGGACACATTAATAAACTTAAACAAGACAGACAAAATTTAAAACATTCATATTATTAATCAAATAACCTATTAACCATTTAACTATGAAAGTTATTTTTTTACTTCTGGTCGCTATGCTTTTAGGCAGTTCAGTTAACGCTCAGGATTTTGTTTACAAACCTGTTAACCCGGCATTTGGTGGAGATACCTTTAATTATCAGTGGATGATAAGCTCTGCTCAGGCACAGGATACGCATAAAGACCCTTCGGCTTCATCCGGTTCTGCATCGTCAGATCCTCTTGATCGTTTTGAGCAGGATATGAACCGTCAAATATTGTA
Organism: Saccharicrinis sp. UBA6048; assembly: GCA_002429115.1. Lineage (GTDB taxonomy): Bacteria > Bacteroidota > Bacteroidia > Bacteroidales > Marinilabiliaceae > Carboxylicivirga. The sequence goes on from DIYS01000139.1 coordinate 20,022, forward strand.
TCAATTAAGCAGGAAACTTATAAATGACATGTTTGGAAAAGATGGTTTGAAAGAGGGAACGTATGATTTGGGCTCCTATCATATTCAAGTGACAGAAGGAGCTGATGGGGTGAGTGTTTCCATTCTGGATATAAAAACTGGTGGTAAAACCGATGTTACCGTTCCAACAATTAAATAAACCTTAATTTATAAAAACTCAATTCTCCGATGAGAATAAGTACTCCACTTTTATTTGGGTTGCTGATGCTTGCTGTGTACTCATGCAGCCCAACATTGCATCAACCATATCAATCAGAACCAGCCCGTTTGGGTGCTGAAACAGCTTTTCATTCAGAATTGCAATCATTGCCGCCTCCTAAAGATAAATTGGTGGCCGCTGTATACAAATTCAGGGATCAGACGGGGCAATACAAACCTACCGAAATGGGGACCAGTTGGTCAACAGCAGTTACTCAGGGAGCGACAACAATACTTATACGTACGCTGGAAGAGTCTGGTTGGTTCAGACCTTTGGAACGAGAAAACCTGGGCAACTTAAGTGCCGAGCGGCAGATCATTACTAATACCCTGGCTACCTATGAAGGAAAGCGTGCAACAGCCTTGAGTCCTTTGTTATTTGCCGGAATTATTCTTGAAGGCGGTATTATTTCTTACGAATCGAATATAAGAACGGGCGGTGCCGGTGTCCGGTATTTTGGGACGGGTGCATCAGGGCAGTATCGCGAAGATCGGGTGACAGTTTATCTCAGGGCGGTTTCAACCAAAAATGGTGAAATATTAAAAACGGTTTATTCCAGCAAATCCATCTTATCTCAAAAAGTCGACTTTGGGATTTTCAGATATGTAAAATTTAAAAGACTACTAGAGGCTGAAACCGGCATTACTTATAACGAACCTTCTGAAATGGCAGTGACAGAGGCTATTGAAAAAGCAGTTTATAGCTTGATTGTAGAAGGTATGATGGCCAATCTGTGGGATACAAAGGCAAGCGAGGAAGAGAAGCAAAATGTGATTCAGGCATATAATCTGGAAAAATCTGAAAACTCAAAAATCGATCATCTGGGACGAAGATTTTACGATGAAAAGGGCATGATAAGTGTTGGTGTTGATGGTGGTGGGGTATATTTGGACAGTGATATTGCCAATATCGACCCCAGCTATAAAGCTGGAGTAAGTACTAATATTAGGATTAGTCCGGTGGTGTCATTCAATTTTGATGCAGGTTATGGGCAACTGGATCAAAACAAACTGGTGAAGAGTAAGTTTATAAGCCTGCTGCCATCGCTAAAGTTTGATATGTTGCCAAAAGAACGCATAACACCTTATATTTCTGCAGGATATGGAGTGTTGCAATTCACATCTCAGGAAAACATGAGCACAATCAACGAAACAAATAGCTTTTTATATGGCTCTTTGGGAGTTGATTACCTGTTGAGTCATCGGATAAAGCTGAATGTTAATGTTGGAAACAGTATTTTTTCAACTGATATGATTGAAGGTGTAAAGGAGGGTTCTTATAGAGATATGCTATGGGAGGCCAACTTTGGCATCTCCTATATATTCGGTAAAAATTGGAAAAAGAAGAGTTTAATACAGAAAAATATATATAAATGACAACGCTAAGATATTTCATTTTTGGTTTGTTACTGTTGTTTGTCGGGTGTGAAGATGCATCTGATGAAATTTCATTTGGTAAACTACAAGGTTGGGTTATGGATAATAAGACTAATGAGCCAATTGCCCAGGCCGTCATATCAACTAATCCGGCAAGTCAATCAATTATGACCGACTCTGAGGGGAGGTTCGAACTATCAGGGTTAGAAGCTGGAGAATATGTTGTGACAGCAAAGCGCTATGGATACTCGAATGGTATTGAGAAGATTAATATCCGTGGAGATAAAACAAGTCAGTTGATTATTCAATTAGTGCTCAGTGAGTCAGGTGAATCGTCAGTAGATCTTTCGAGTCCGTTGCCAGCTCACAATAATGAAGAGGTCGACATAAGCTCTGTGTTTCGTTGGAAATCATCAGCAAAAGAAGGCGATGATGTTGCGTATCAATTATTGGTATATACAGCTAATTCAGCAACCCCGGTTGTTGATGTTGAGCAAATTGCCGATACCTTTTATACAGTTAATAATCTGGATTATTCCAGTGCTCACCTGTGGCAGGTTGTTGCAAAAAAAAACGACCGGCAGGTTGGTCAGAGTCCCGTATGGAGCTTTAAAACATCGGCTATGCCTGTGTATCCCTTTTTGTTTATAAAAGGAGGTAATGATAAAAATATCTATAGTGCAAAGCAGAAAGGAGATGAGCACCCGAAGCAAATGACAGCTAGTTCATTTCAGAACCTGTTCCCGCGGAGAAATCCTGTTACCAGGGAGATTTTGTTTTCTGCCATTGAAAATGGTTTCTCATATCTGTACTTAATGAATAAGGATGGAAGTGACGTAAAGCAAATTCCTAACACAAAGGTGGCGGGTTACCATAATGCCGGAACTGGTTTTTGTTGGTCCCCAACAGGAGAAGAAATACTCTTTTGTCAGTATGATAAGTTGTATAAGATCAATAAAGATGGCAGTGGACAGGATAGAATATCAACGGCTCCGGCTGGTCGAAATTATGTTTTTGTTGATTGGTCGAATGCAGCTAATAAAATTGTAGCTCAAACACGGGGTGTTAATATATACGATAGTGAAATCTATCTGATGGATACAAATGGTGACAATCGAACGATGATTATAGCTAATGAGGCAGGTAGAACTGAATATCCTAATTTTAGCATAGATGGTAAAAGCATTGTGTATGTGCAAGATAAATCAGGATACAATAATTTGAATGGTCGCATGCTTGATGCCAGTATTTTTGTGTATGACATTACTGGTATGACAACAAAGGATTTGTCAATTGAAGAAAAAACAGGAGGTACCAATGATATGCAGCCGCGATATTCAGCCGATGGTTCTAAAATTATGTTTGTAAATACATTAAATACAGGCGTTGAGGAGAAGAATATCTGGGTGATGGATTTAGATGGAAAAAACAGGGAATTGTATTTCGAAAATGCAGAAATGCCAGAGTGGAGATAGTTCGCTCTGGTTTTAATCACTAATTAACCGGTCTAAATCCTGTTTTTCAAATAAGGTAGGGTAGTCTTCAAGAAATTGCTCCATTACCACCCGCATCACTGCTTCTCGCATAAACTTCGACTTGTTCCCGATTTTGTACTTCTTACAATAGATGTTAACAGCATCTTTCTCTTTATCGTTAAGCAAGAAAGCGGCTCTGTGCTTTCGGCGAAGTGCCTGTTCGCGGGATATTACTTTCTGTTTATTTTTCTTTTTCTTTTTAGCCATTGGCACGAGTCCTTATCGCTTGCAAAAATAATAAAATAAGTTTATTAGAGTTTTCAATCCGACTGAACTTCCCGAGATAATTGGATATTCTCTTTAATTAGTAAATTTTAAGGAGAAGTGCCAAGATGTGCAGAGGTGGTTAAAATAGTTAAATGCTATCTCCAAGAGAAAAGCAGGCTTTATTCATCGTATTATCAAAAAAGCTTTAAATTTGCGACATTAATTTAATTTAGATTTTATCAATGGGACGCGCATTTGAATATAGAAAGGCCTCCAAGCTGAAACGTTGGGGAACAATGGCCAAGACATTTACAAAGATCGGAAAGCAAATTACAATCGCTGTTAAAGATGGTGGCCCTGATCCGACCTCAAACTCGCGTTTACGTGTGTTAATCCAGAATGCGAAGGCGGCGAATATGCCGAAGGATAATGTAGAGCGCGCCATTAAAAAAGCCAGCAGTAAAGATTCAGGCGATTATAAGGAGGTGGTGTACGAAGGATATGGACCGTTTGGTACAGCATTTATGGTTGAAACAGCCACTGATAATACAACACGTACAGTAGCCAATGTAAGAAGCTACTTTAATAAATACGGTGGTTCGTTAGGTACATCAGGATGTGTTGATTATATGTTTGAGCACAAATGTAACTTTAAAGTGCATGGAAAAGAAGGGGTCGATTTAGAGGAGCTGGAGCTTGAATTGATTGATTTTGGAGTGCAGGAGATCTTTGAAGAAGATGAGTTTATCATGATTTATGGTGACTTTGAAGGTTTTGGACCAATTCAAAAATACCTGGAAGAAAATGATTTCCAGATTGAGAACGCAGAATTTGAGCGTATACCTCAAGATACAAAAGAATTATCGGATGAACAAATGGTTGACATTGATAAGTTGTTGGCTAAATTTGAAGAAGACGATGATGTTACCAATGTTTTCAACAACATTAAGTAAGGATAAAATAATATAATGGAGCGGCGATCTGAACAAAACGGGTCGCCGCTTTTTAATTATTAGTACAATATTTGCATAAAGCATGAGATTTATCCTTGCGATTTGATATGGAGATATGTACTTTTCAGTCAGAAAAATAAATTACAAATAATTATAAGATGCAAGATTTAAAACAATACATCGAGGACAATAAGCAACGTTTCCTTGATGAGCTATTTGGATTGATCCGTATTCCTTCTATTAGTTCAAAGCCTGAGCATAAAGAAGACATGTACAAATGTGCTGAGCACTGGAAAGAGTTATTGATTGCCGGTGGTGTTGATAAGGCTGAGGTAATGCCTACTGAGGGTAACCCGGTTGTTTTTGGAGAGAAATTCCTTGACGCTTCGTACCCAACAGTTTTGGTATATGCTCACTACGATGTGCAGCCTGCCGAGCCATTGGAGTTATGGACTTCACCTCCGTTTGAGCCGGAAATCCGTGATGGTAAAATTTATGCACGTGGTGCTGATGATGATAAAGGGCAAGGTTTCA
>DIYS01000268.1:0-449 GCA_002429115.1 Saccharicrinis sp. UBA6048
TCCTTCCTTTTTGATAGGATAAGGGTAGTGTCTCAAATTTTGTGTAAACACTATTTTAAAGTTATATGCTTACACCTGTCAGGAAATGCTAAATGAAAGTCATTTAGTATTGTACCCCATGAAGAGATAGGTCTATACCAGGTTTTAGCAGCATTAACACATGCTAAATATATTGATTTAATTGCAGATTTATCATCAGGAAATTGCGTTTTATTTTTGGTGTACTTTCGAATGTTCTTATTTAGATTTTCAATAATATTAGTAGTATATATTATCTGTCTGATTTCAGAGGTATAGTCAAAGAAATTCGTCCAATTCTCCCAATTGTTTCTCCAGGGTTTTATTGCAGAAGGATAACGCTCCAACCACTTATCTTCCAGCTCAACCAAATACTCTTCAGCCATTTCCCGATTTGGGGCTTTGTATACCATTTTTAAATCATCAGAGAA
>DIYS01000268.1:591-2861 GCA_002429115.1 Saccharicrinis sp. UBA6048
ACTACACAAATCTGTGTTATTGACTTTGTAAACGCTGCTTTTATTGCATCAGTAAAACCTTTAAGGTTATCTGTTACTGTTAATAAGATGTCTTGTATCCCTCTTGCTTTAAGATCATTCAATACTTCTCTCCAAAAACTGGCAGACTCTTCTTGTCCAATCCAAATTCCTAAAATCTCTTTCTTTCCCAAAGAATTCAAGCCCATTACAATGTAAACACACTTGCTAACTAATTTGTGATTTTCCCTTACTTTAATATGAATTCCATCCATCCACAGAACGAAATAAAAATCATCCAATGGTCGATTTCGCCACTTTTCTATTTTAGGTAAAAGTAAATCTGTAAAGCGTGAAATCGTACTTTTATCTACATCTATTCCATAGATTTCTTTTAAAGTATCCTGAATATCTCGAACAGTCATACCTTTAGAATAAAGGGTAATTACATGCTCTTCTATCTTATCTATAACTCTTTTGTGTTTGGGCACTATTTGGGGCTCAAAACTACCATTGCGATCTCTGGGTATGGATAAACTATATTCTCCAAGTTTGGTTTTAACACGCTTTTTACTGCTCCCATTCCGTGCATTATCCGAACTATTCACTTCATTCTTCCCATAACCTAGGTGATGATCCAACTCTGTTTCTAACATGGCTTGCAAGCCTTTCTGATAAAGATCATTCATATAGTCATGAATATTTTTACCAGATTTTTTAATGGCTTCTAAGTGTGCTTTTAAATCTGATTTTTCCATTGTATAAAGATTGTTATTTTTCTCGATTTGAAATCTTTATACAAAATTTGAGACAGTATCACTTCAAATCACCTACCTTCTAATTCAAGAATACAACATCCAATACATCCTCAGCCACCAATCATAAATTCGATCCAAATCCTGCATTTTCAACACACATGTTCTCAAAAGCTCAAGCCTTGAACGAAGAAAATCGCAAATGTGTTAAATCATTCCTGAAAGCATTCTTGTTTCAAAAAGAAATGCAAAAACATATGGCTTAAATTAGTAATACAAACATTTCCATATAGAAAAACCCACTCACATTTGATGTAAGTGGGTTATATTTTACTTCCCGATTTACTGCTACGCAGAATCCGAGCGAAACGCTCGAATTAGCGGTCAGAATTAACTTGCACCATCTAGGGGGGAGTTAGCTGAAGTACTCTTCCCATTAGTTCCTGCTGATGGGACAGTCTATTCGGTTGGTATTTCGTTATTTTTTTCAGCCTCTAATTTTGCAGTCATTTCTTTATGTTTTTCTACATCCCAAGTTATATTCCAATTCGAGATGTATTCCTGTAAAGTGCCAAGTCCGACTTCGGCTCTTCTTTCATCAACTTTTTCGGGATTTTCGATTGGAGAAACATAAAACTCTCCTGTTTCTTGGTTTCTCCCAATTTGACTACCGTAAATTTGTCTTTTACCAGTTCTTAAAGCTACTCTGTCCTCTAATAATGCTAAATTACTTGGTCGTGCATTATTTTTATTAACCGCTTCTCTCATCATTGGTAAATATTTTTTCTGTATTTCAATTGGCGAATGTTGAATGACTAAAAACAATGTCATATTTCCTTGTCCTCCAATTATGTCTTGACCAAGCCAACCTCTTTTGTCAAGTATCTTCTGAATTTTTATAAGATTGATTGAGTCTTTTTTACTTATGGTTTTCCAATGCGTTTTCATTTCGTCCGAATCTCTACCATATTTTTCCTCAACCTTTCTAATTTGTCTTCTTAAACCTTGGTCTTCTTTATATATTGTATCAAGAATTGCTACTAAAGGTTTGTCCAAATTTGCTTCTGATTTTTCTTTATTCCTTTTAACTAAATCTAAAACTTTATTCCATCTTTTATCAAAATGTAGATTAGATAAATCACTATCTGTTGTAATATGTCTATAATTACTGTAATTACCTTTTTCTGCTATTCTGAATAATTGCACGAAAGATGAGTCAATTTGATTTGCTAAAGCCCAAGAACAAGCAGCATTATATCTGTCTGTTGAATTCCCTTTATTGCCAAGAGTAACAAATGCTTCTGAATATTTCTTTGCAGATGCTAAATAATCTTGATTTTCATATAGATTACAAGCTTTATTTTTCAGTTCTGCATATTTTGCTTTTTCCTCTAAAGTAGGTTCTTTCTCTACTGTTTTTTCTTCCTTTTTTTCTCCATTATTACAGGATGAAAATATTATTAGTGCTACTAAAATTATTATGTTTTTCATTGGTTTCTTGGTTTTGTTATAATGAAT
>DIYS01000168.1 GCA_002429115.1 Saccharicrinis sp. UBA6048
GAACCTCCTTTACCACCACCCATTGGAAGAGTAGTTAAGCTGTTTTTGAAAGTCTGCTCGAATCCTAAGAACTTAAGACCACTCAAAGTTACACTTGGGTGGAAACGAAGTCCTCCTTTGTAAGGCCCAATAGCTGAGTTGAACTCAACACGGAAACCACGGTTAACCTGCACTTCACCGCTATCGTCAACCCATGGTACACGGAACATAATCACCCTTTCAGGTTCACACATACGTTCCAGTATCTTAGCATTTTTATAATGTGGGTTTTCCTGATAGAAATCCCATACTGTTTCTACTACTTCTTGCACTGCCTGCAAGAACTCGTCTTCGCCAGGGTTTTTAACCCTAACGCCATCCATGAATTCCTTCATCTTAGCGTCCATATCGAAAAGGTATTTTAAATGTTGGATCTTGTTTTAATAAAATCTAATGGGTCAAAAATAGATATTTTTAGAGAACGACATTATAATTTGTAAGGAAATTTGAACTTTTTATCAACTTTTACTTCTTATTGCATATCAACAACATACAAAGGGGTGAAATATGTTTTTTAGCACTTCATGACATATATCACATAAACAAAGCCCCTCAAACAGTCAAAAACTGTAAGCACTATCACTTTTTGTTGTTCTTAGCAGGTAAAATCGCTACCAAATAAATAAAAAGGCGACTTACTATTTACCATCAATTGGAATAATCTCGATACTCTTTAAACACTACCATACACGCACCCATTATAATAAGGCCTCATACAGCACCTCAACAGGATGTAAGGCAGAAACCTCTGTTCCATCTTTAATTTGGTGCCGGCAAGAAGTTCCTGCAGCAGCAATCAAAGAGGTATTTCTATTCCTACGCACCTCTGGAAACAATACCAACTCACCTATTTTCATGGATAAATCGTAATGCTGCTTTTCGTAACCAAACGACCCGGCCATTCCACAGCAACCCGAAGGTATCTCTTTGGCCGTATAATTCTCAGGCAGCTCAAGTATGGATTTCGTATAGTTCGTTTCTGACAGTGCCTTCTGATAACAATGAGCATGAAAACTCACTTCTTGTTTATCTGACGTAAACAGTTGTTCCGTAATCCGTTTTACCTCTTTCTCTTTATACAGGTACTCTTCGAATGTATACGTATGTCTCGCCAGGTAATTGGCCTTTTCCTTTAAATATTCAGGCACTAGCTCTGTATATTCATCCCGTATTGTCAGAATTGCAGATGGCTCAATACCCACTAAGGGACATTCTTCACTGACCAGATCTGCCAACATAAGAACATTCTGTTCTGCTATCCGGCTTGCCTCCTTCAGTAAACCTTTAGATAAAAAAGTACGACCACTTTCCTGATGCCTGGCCATCTTTACATGATAGCCTAACTTCTCAAATAACAACACCGCTTTTATGCCTATTTCAGCGTCATTAAAGTTTGTAAACTCATCAGCAAACAATATAAGTGAAGCAGTTTTATTATTAAACATCTTTCTTTGCTTACCCCACTTCATAAAAGACTGATTGCTCAATTCAGGCAAGTTTCGTTTAGAAGAAAAGCCAAGGTAACGCTCATTTAGCTCTTTCACCCAATTCCATTTTATACCTTTATTATATAAGGTACTAAATGGCATTAACAAACGGTTTAATTTGCCAATATTTGCAACCAGGCGTGTACTTAAACTAACTCCAAACTTCTGATAATAGTTGTGTAAAAACTCGGCCTTCAATTTGGTTAAGTCAACATTACTAGGACATTCGGTTTTACAAGCTTTACACGACAGGCATAAATCCAATATCGCTTTAACTTCATCGTAGCCCATTCTATCGTGCGGAATAGTTCCAGCAAAAAACTCACGCAGCATATTGGCCCGGGCTCGTGTGGTTTGCTGTTCATTGCGTGATCCCATGTAACTCGGACACATGGTTCCACCAATCAGATGACTTTTTCGGCAATCGCCCGATCCGGTGCATTTTTCAGCTGCCCGAACCATTCCTAAGGTTGACGACCAGTCAAAACCAGTGTTTTCTTCCACCCGTGAATCAACCTTCTTATATCTTAAAGAAGTATTCATGGCTGGTGTATCGGTTATCTTTCCAGCATTGAAAACGTCATTTGGATCAAACAGATACTTTACCTTTTTAAACAGGTCATATATATAGTCACCATACATTAAAGGAATGAACTGACCACGCAAACGCCCATCACCATGCTCACCACTCAATGAGCCCTTGTATTTTTTAACAATTTCAGCCGTTTCGTATGCAATGCTATAGAATAACTCTACATCCTCCTCCTTTTTCATATTCAGCACAGGACGCAAATGCAACTCGCCAGTTCCAATGTGCGCATAGTACACACATTCTTTGCCAAAACGCTTAAGCATTGCTTTTATATCGGCGATAAACTCAGGCAAATCCTCTGGTCGAACAGCAGTATCTTCAATTACCGGAACAGGTCGTTCATCGCCTGGCATATTGGCTAACACGCCCAACCCTGCTTTACGAAGATTCCACACTTTATTAATATCTCCTCCATATAAGACAGGATAGGAATATCCGAATGATTCGCTCTTTAACTCACGAATCATCTCTTCGGCCAGCTGCTCAATTTCTCCCCTAGTTTCACGAGCAAACTCAACCAGTAACAAAGCTTCAGGATCGCCCTCGACAAAAAATCGATTCTTGTTTTGCAACTTATTCCCCTTGGTCAGATCCATGATCGCTTTATCCATAAGCTCAATAGCTACCGGATGATATTTCAAAGCAATAAGGTTCGCTTCCAGTGCTTCCTCCAATGAATTCAAATGCACACAAACCAGTCCTTTGTTTTTAGGCGGCAAATCAATAAGATTAAGCTTAATCTCAGTAGTGAACATTAATGTACCTTCTGACCCGGCCATTAACTGACACATATTAAAATGACTGCCCTCTTCTTTATAAGGATATGTATCTATCAGGTAATCGATAGCATATCCAGTATTGCGGCGATGTATATCAGGATGAGGAAATTCTTTTCTAATCGCCTTTCGGTTGTTTTTATTGGTGAGGAGATCGCGTAAGTCAGAATAAATTTGTCCTTCAAAATTCTCAAGTCGGCACTTTTGATCAAATTCCCATTTTTGCAATGGTTTAAAGTGTACTTCATCACCATTGCTTAAAAATCCACTTAGCTCAAGCGTATGATCCCGGGTACTTCCATAAATCAACGAGTGCGCCCCGCAAGAGTTATTACCCACCATTCCTCCGAGCATGCACCGATTAGAAGTTGATGTTTCAGGACCAAAGAACAGATTAAAGGCTTCAAGGTGCTGGTTTAATTCATCCAAAACCACCCCGGGCTCTACCCGTACCCATTTTTCTTTTTCGTTGACCTCAATAATTTTATTTAGATATCGACCAACATCAACAATTAAGCCTGCTCCCACCACCTGACCAGCCAGTGAGGTACCTGCTGCACGTGGAATTAAATTTAGTTGATGATTTTGTGCGAATAGAATTATTTGATTTATATCCTGCTTATCCCTTGGATAAATCACGCCCAATGGTTTTTCAAAATAAGCCGATGCATCAGTACTGTATATTATTTTGGTCGCCTCATCAATTGCAATACGACCTTTTATTTTTTTTTCTAACTCGTGAAAGGGGTAATTATCTACTTCCATGTTTAAGCGCTTCAATTACGCCAAAATACCACATAATTTATTTACGTCCTAATCACATTTTAGTATTTTCACTTCGCGTTAAACAAATCATATTTACTTCTGTTTTTCAAGAAATAACTCATTAATGACGACAAAAGATATACAGACTAAACAAGACATAGAGTTGCTCGTACGCACCTTTTATGGCAAAGTACAAAGCGATGATTTATTAGGTCCTTTCTTTCATCGGATGATTCCGAACGAAGAAGAATGGGAAAAGCATTATAAATTGCTCATTGCATTTTGGGAGCTCAACTTAATGGACATTAAGGGATTTGATGGCAATCCGGCCAAAGCACACCATGGCGTTGATAAAGTATTCAAGCAATCAATTACAATCAATCATTTTGACCGCTGGGTAAAATTGTGGTCTGAAACCATTGATACTTTATATAAAGGTGAGATGGCCGATAAGGCAAAAATGAGGGCGAGAAATATGGCGAAAGGCATGTACAAAAAGATCTTAGAGCAACGTCCGGGTGGATATATATTACCAGGTGATCCAACAAATCTTTCATTTGGATAATTTCAGCCTATTAAGTACTTAAATTAATTGGTTTACCTCAAATAGGTTGATTAATAACAGATCCGCACATCTTTAATTTAACACATCGTATTTGTTTGAATTTTACAGCATTGACAATTGTCATATCTGTTAAAAATCGGCATTTGAAATTTTTATTTAATCTTAATAATTACTTATTTTGCCGACTCAATAACCAATTTAAAACCACATTTTATTGAATTAAACGAGGCATGAACCAATGGTATGGTTCGTTGTTAGATTGACACAAAACAGTATAGAATATTGTATGGCTGAAGATCAAGATAAAATATTAGAGGAAGTAACCGGTGGGGAATACAAATATGGGTTTTATACCGATATTGAAATGGAAGAATTCCCTAAAGGTTTGAATGAAGATATTATACGCCTAATTTCTGCTAAAAAGAACGAACCGGAGTTCATGTTAGAGTTCCGTCTGAAGGCTTTCCGTCACTGGCTCACAATGAAACAACCGGATTGGGCACATTTAAACATACCCCCAATCGACTTTCAGGATATCATCTATTATGCCGTTCCGAAAAAGAAGCCGGAATTAGAAAGCATGGATGAAGTTGATCCTGAATTAAAGGCCACCTTTGACAAGCTGGGAATTCCTTTAGATGAGCAGAAAGTATTGGCCGGTGTAGCTGTTGATGCAGTTATCGACAGTGTATCTGTGAAAACGACATTTAAAGAAACCTTAGCTGAAAAGGGGATCATATTCTGCTCCATCAGTGAGGCAATTCAGGAATACCCTGACTTAATCAAGAAATACCTCGGATCAGTAGTGCCGCATCAGGATAATTATTTTGGAGCTTTAAATGCTGCTGTTTTTAGTGATGGGTCGTTTGTGTATATCCCAAAAGGTGTTCGTTGCCCGATGGAACTTTCAACGTATTTCCGGATTAATGCGATTAATACAGGTCAGTTTGAGCGTACGCTTATTGTTGCTGATGATGATAGTTACGTAAGTTACCTTGAAGGTTGTACGGCTCCTCAGCGCGATGAGAACCAATTGCATGCCGCTATTGTTGAAATTGTGGCTATGGAGAGAGCTGAAGTGAAGTACTCAACCGTTCAAAACTGGTATCCTGGTGATAAAGAGGGGAAAGGTGGTATTTACAATTTCGTTACTAAACGAGCCATTTGTAAAGGTGACTACTCGAAAGTAATGTGGACGCAGGTAGAAACAGGATCTGCCATCACCTGGAAATACCCAAGTTGTGTGTTGCAGGGTGATCATTCTGTTGGTGAGTTTTACAGTGTAGCAGTTACCAACAACTATCAGCAAGCAGATACCGGTACAAAAATGATTCACTTAGGTAAAAACACTCGAAGTTTGATCGTATCAAAAGGTGTATCCGCCGGTAAGAGCCAAAATAGTTATCGTGGATTAGTTAAGGTATCCAAGAAAGCGGAGAATGCACGCAACTTTAGTCAGTGTGATTCATTGCTTCTGGGTGATAAATGTGGAGCGCACACGTTCCCTTACCTTGAGATAGCAAACAACTCAGCCAAAGTAGAGCACGAAGCAACTACGTCTAAAATTGGCGAAGATCAGATTTTCTACTGTAACCAGCGTGGGCTTAGCACTGAAGATGCTGTTGGGCTGATCGTTAATGGATATGTAAAGGAAGTCATTAACCAATTACCAATGGAGTTTGCTGTTGAAGCACAAAAACTATTACAAATCAGCCTTGAGGGTAGCGTAGGTTAAACCTCCATCAATTAATTTATTTAGAAACAATAAGAGTATCAACATATGTTAGTCATAAAAGATTTACACGCCAAAATAGATGATAAGGAAATCTTACGAGGTATTAACTTAGAGATAAAACCAGGTGAAGTTCATGCGATCATGGGGCCTAACGGATCAGGTAAAAGTACCTTATCGTCAGTGCTGGCAGGGAATGAAAAGTTTGAAGTTTGCGAAGGTAGCGTTAGCTTTCAGGGAAAAGATTTATTGGATCTCTCACCGGAAGATCGTGCCCGCGAAGGTTTATTCCTGAGTTTCCAATATCCGGTTGAAATTCCGGGCGTTAGCATGGTAAATTTTATGCGTACTGCTGTTAACGAACACCGCAAGTACCGTGAAGAAGATTCGTACTCAGCAAGTGAGTTTCTTAAGCTTATGCGCGAAAAGAAAAAATTGGTTGAAATAGATTCTAACTTAACAAACCGCTCTGTTAACGAAGGTTTTTCCGGTGGTGAGAAAAAGAAAAACGAAATCTTCCAAATGGCAATGTTGGAGCCAAAATTAGCGATCCTTGACGAGACAGATTCCGGATTAGATATTGATGCTTTACGAATTGTTGCCAATGGTGTTAACAAACTTAAAACACCAGAAAACTCAACGATCGTAATCACGCACTATCAGCGTTTATTAGATTATATCGTACCTGATTATGTACATGTGTTATACAAAGGTCGCATTGTTAAGTCGGCAGGCAAAGAGTTAGCTCATGAGCTTGAAGAAAAAGGATACGATTGGATTAAAAAGGAGTTTGAAGATTAATTTTTTAGTAGTGAGTATAGAGTAGTGCATAACACCAACTACTCTAGAAAGTAATCTGAATTCATTGAACTTATCCCGATGCAAGTCGGGGCTCAATTCTAAAAACAAAGATTATGAATAAAACTTGCCGAATAGTTAATCTGCAAGAAGAATATAGCCAGTTATTTCAGGAGAGCCTTGCCCACCTGGAAGATGGCGCTCCTTCAAAAATGAATGCCCTGCGAACAAAAGCGTTTGAGGTGTTCAATGAAAAAGGTATCCCTTCTAATAAAGTGGAAGCGTACAAGTACACCAATTTACAACCTTATTTTAAAGGTACTTTAGACATTGCTTTAACAAATGAAGCAGCCTTTAATGATACAGTGACACAATTTAATTGTGATGTTCCTGAATTGGATACTCATAATGTTTTCCTTGTCAATGGCTGGTACTCTCACCAGAATGACGTAAGTGGATTGCCAAAAGGAGTAATTGTTGGCAGCCTTCGTGATATGGCAGCTCAACATCCTGATATTTTTGATAAGTATTATGGTGAAACAGCGCCTGCAGATGAAGATCCGATGGCAGCCATGAATACGGCATTTGCTCAGGGTGGAGCATTTGTTTACATTCCTAAAGGCGTGGTGGTTGACAAACCTATCCAGCTGGTCAATATTATGAATGGGGATAGTGATCGTCTTGTTTTCCAAAGAAACCTGGTTGTTGTTGAAGAAAATGCACAGGTGAAGATGATGATGTGTGATCACACCATATCACCACAAAAATTTGTTATCAACAATCTGACTGAGGTATTTGCTAACGAGAACAGTGTGTTTGATGTTTATAATGTTCAGAATCAGCACAACCTCACAACTCAAGTATCAGGAATATATGTGCATCAGAAAAAGCATTCAAACATTCTGACAAATAACCTGACGCTGCATTCAGGCATTACCAGAAATAATGTTGCTGTTACCATGGATGATGAGCAATGCGAAAGTCATGTATATGGTTTATACCTAAGCGATAAAAACCAGCATGTTGATAACTTCACATTCATCGATCATGCCAAACCTCATTGCCAGAGCTTTGAGTTATTTAAAGGGGTGCTTGATGATTCTGCTTCAGGTGCGTTTACTGGTAAAGTGCTGGTTCAACCAGATGCTCAGCAGACAAATGCCTACCAAAGTAATAACAACCTTCTACTAACTGAAAACGCTAAAATCAATAGTAAACCTCAGTTGGAGATTTATGCTGATGATGTAAAATGTAGTCATGGCGCAACAGTAGGTCAATTGGATGACGAAGCTATGTTCTACCTGCGAGCACGCGGTATCAATGAAGACGAAGGCCGAATTTTACTGATGTTTGCTTTTGCTTATGAAGTCATTGAAAAGATCCGGGTAGAGCCATTAAAAGAGAATATTCGTCAGCTTGTAGAAAAACGTTTCAGAGGCGAATTTGATAAATGCGATTCATGTGTTGTTTGTGGACAGCAAGGTACCAGTGTGAGTTGTTTGTAAGATATCTAAAAGAATAAACTACGAAGACACAAAGATCACAAAGAAAGAAATTATTCTTAGTGTACTTTGTGTCTTCGTGGTATAATTAAATAGGCCAGATAATGAATATTAATTTGGAACAAATCCGCAAAGACTTTCCTATTCTACAGGAGCTGGTACACGGAAAACCATTGGTGTATTTCGACAATGCTGCAACCACGCACAAGCCACGTGTGGTGATTGATGCAGTGGCGGAAGTTTATGAGAAATACAATAGTAATATCCATCGTGGTGTTCATCACCTAAGTAATGTTTGCACACAGGCACATGAGAATGCACGCATAAAAGTGCAGCAATTTATAAATGCCAAACATTGTCATGAGGTTATATTCACCAGAGGCACCACTGAATCAATTAATTTGGTTGCCTCATCATTTGCAGATACCTTTCTTCAGGCAGGTGATGAAATTCTGGTTAGCCAGCTGGAGCACCATTCAAACATCGTTCCCTGGCAGCTGATTGAAAAAAGAAAAGGCATAAAGCTTCGTTACATTCCTATTAATGAAGCGGGCGAATTAATTCTTGACAATATCAATGACCTGATTAACAGCAAAACAAAACTGGTTTCCATCGCGCATATCTCAAATGCCCTTGGTACCATCAACCCGATTAAGGAGATTATTGAGATTGCTCACGCCAAAGATGTTCCTGTGATGATCGATGGAGCGCAAGCTATTCAACATGTAGCGGTTGATGTTCAACAATTGGATTGTGATTTCTATGCCTTCAGTGGTCACAAATTATATGGCCCAACAGGCATTGGCGTGCTATATGGCAAGGAAGAGTGGCTGAATAAAATGGAGCCATACCAGGGAGGTGGTGAAATGATTAAAACCGTTTCATTTGAGGGCACAACCTATAATGAATTACCATTCAAATTTGAAGCCGGCACACCTGACTTTAGCGGTTCAGTAGGTCTGGCTGCAGCCATTGATTATCTGCAAACTATTGGACTCGATAAAATTGATCAATACGAGCATGAATTGATGGATTACGCCATGTCGAAGTTGGAAGCCATACCGAACATTCGTTTTATTGGAACGGCTAAAAACAAGACAAGTGTGATATCTTTCCTGATTGGAGACATCCATCCGTTTGATATGGGTACGATGCTAGATAAAATGGGCATTGCTGTCAGAACAGGGCACCATTGTGCTCAGCCGGTTATGCAACATTTTGACATACCTGGTACGATCAGGGCATCATTCTCATTTTATAATACCAAAGAAGAAATTGACAAATTAGCAGAAGGCATCATTCGTATTGCCCAACTGTTTGGTTGATTAAAGTATAATTCTCAATTTTGCGATCTATATGAATGGTTGCAAACAATTTTAAGTACTGGATAGAATGACAATAAACGAAATACAAGAAGAAATTATTGAGGAGTTTTCTGCTTTTGATGAGTGGATGGATAAATACTCCTACCTGATTGAAATTGGTAACGATCTGGAAGGTTTTAAGGACGATTGGCGTTTGGAGCAAAACCTGATTGAAGGTTGCCAGTCAAAGGTATGGGTACATGCTGAGCTGGATGGCGATAAAATAATTTACTCTGCGGATAGTGACGCCATTATTACAAAGGGTATTATTGCATTATTGATTCGTGTATTGTCAGGTCGCACGCCTGATGAGATATTAGGCAGTGAACTGTCGTTTATTGAAGAAATTGGTTTAAAAGATCATTTATCACCAACACGATCAAACGGTTTGCTGGCAATGGTTAAACAAATGCGCTTGTACGCTGTTGCTTTTAAAGCAAAGATGGGGTAATCAGGATAATGTATAAAATAGCTGCCAGCTGATAGCTGATGGCCTATAGCTAAGAAAAAATGGGAAACGAATTTTTACAGTTAGAGGGAAAAATCATTGAGGTCATTAAAACCATTTTTGACCCTGAAATTCCTGTGAACATATATGATCTGGGGCTTATTTATGAGATAGATGTGGATGAAGATGGAAAAGCCCGCATTGTGATGACGCTTACATCACCAAACTGTCCGGTGGCTGAATCATTACCAGCAGAGGTAAATGAAAAAATAGCTGCGATAGACGGGATTACGAATGTTGAACTCAACCTGACATTCGATCCACCCTGGACAAAGGATATGCTTTCAGAAGAAGCACTTCTTGAGTTAGGGTTATTATAGACATTTAGGCAATTAGATAAATAGATAAGCTCTCTGTAAGAGGGCTTTTTTTCTTAATGCCCTTTGCTGGTGCGCGAGTCCTCTCGCGTTCCTATATAATAAGCCACACGAAAGGATTCGTGCGGCAGCGATTGGCAGAATTGTAAGTGAATCCGTAGAAACATCTTCCCCATTGGGGAAGTGCCTGAAAGGCGATGGAGAAATTATATACTAAAATATTGCACTTGACTTGTCACTAGTCTCATCATATAGTAATTAAAAGATCAAACACCTCATGGAACAATTACATATCAACCTGATAAAAAAACAACCTGTTAATATTCTAAGGCTCGTGGCCGGATTGGCAATGATTGGCGCAACTGTTTATCTGGCTTACTTCTCTTCACAAACCCGGTTTACAAATACACATTTAACTATTTTCTTCATCGGTGGATTGTATTATGTACTTATTGGAGCGGGCTTTAACCCGGTGAAAGTATTTGCAAAAGCCTATATCAAAATTGACAAACAGATTATTGTTATTAAACCTTCTATGTTCAAAAAGGCTATTGAGCTTAATTGGGATCAAGTCAGTGAAGTAAATCTTAACATTTCCACCATTCGCTTCAAACTGAATAACAGCGTTAGTATTCAATTTGAATACGATATGTTGGATGAAGATATGCGTCACGAACTAAAAACACGCATAGCATTAATAGCTAAAAGTCTTGATATTAAAGTGAGTTAATGAGTATCATCAGTCAGGCATATCATCAAGCTATAAAAGAAAAAGCACTAGAGTTGGGCTTTTCTGCTATTGGCTTTGCCAGGTCTGAACATCTTGAGCACGATGAAAAGCCACTACAAAACTGGCTTGATAATAATTATCAGGCAGGGATGGCTTATATGAATAATCACTTCGAGAAACGGGTTGACCCTACTCTACTGGTTGATGGTGCCAAAAGTGTGATCTCCGTTCTTGTTAATTACACCCCAAAGGAATTACAGAAAGATGCTGAAGCTCCTAAATTGGCTCGATATGCCTATGGCAAAGATTACCATTTTGTCATCAAGGATAAACTTCAGTTACTCTTCGATTACATTAAAAAAACCATCTATCCATCTCTGGATGGACGACTTTTTACCGATTCGGCTCCTGTTCTTGATCGTGCCTGGGCTGCCAAAGCCGGTTTAGGATGGATTGGCAAGAATACCAACCTCATTCATAAAAAACTTGGCAGCTATACCTTAATTGGTGAAATGATCACCAACCTCGATCTGAAACCGGATCAACCCATTAAAGAAGCCTGTGGTGGATGTCAGCGCTGTATTGATGCCTGTCCGACAGGAGCACTGTTTGCACCATATCAACTGGATGCCAACAAGTGTATATCGTACCTGACCATTGAGCATCGGGATGAGATACCTGAACAATTTAAAGGGCAATTTGAAAACTGGGCCTTTGGTTGCGATATTTGCCAAGAAGCCTGCCCATGGAACTGGAAAGCACGACCTACCAAAGAACCGGAATTTACACCTCATCCTGACCTGATTCATTTGACCAAAGAAGATTGGCATAGTATGAGCGAAGAGCGTTTTCGTGAATTATTTAAAAAGTCAGCTGTAAAGCGCACCAAGTACGTTGGATTAAAACGCAACTTAGGTTTTATAAACGATTAGAAGGCTGAACTTCCACGATAGCTACTTTTTATTGAAGGCGGATTATAAACGCTCAGATCCGGCAGATTAAAGAATAAAGAGGCGTTACCATGACCTGGTTCATAAGTAAAAATGGTTTCGATGCCATCACCCTCAATTGTTTTATACAAAGTTCCATGCACATCGTACATATAAACGATTGATTGGGTCATTCGCCATAAATTCAAACCTCCCATTTCTTCATAAATGAATATTTCTGACACTCCAAAACTTCCGTGAAATATTTGAATGTTTTTAATGAGATGCCAATCATCAGCCTCAGTCAGCACATATACGTTGATGTCAGTCAAATCAGAATGTGAATGATCAAATTCCTCCTTACGTGTATATTCCCAACTACCAAAGTCATCTTTTTCGTAATACTTGATCAATTTAGTATTACCTCCATCATAGTAAACTTCATACTTAGAATCCTCAATTTCCAGCCCCTCCATAATCCGATATGCTGAGCAAGCAATTAAGTTTTCTCCATTGTAAGAATAAAGATATTTGTATACCGGCTTACTGACTTTGTCGTCATAGCTATAAATATGCCATTCTATTATCTTATTGGCATCCATTACATATTCAAACTCATTTGCTGTCTGCCAGTTTTCATCGCACCAATACGAGGTTACACACCTGACTCTATTGCCGGAGTAGGTAATAGAATTCAACTCTTCCTCCTGCCAGAATCCATTCACTTTATCTGACCAGATAAGCTGTGTTAATTGCTCATCTTCGTAACTAAGGTCGGCATGTGAATAATGGAGACCATCCTGAAAGAGATCAATGGCTTTTGTTCTGAATAAATTCTTTTCTCGAATTTCCTCCCCTTCTGTTCCCTTACAACATACGATGATCAGGCAAAGAATTAAACAGATATAAATATTTAAGAATTTCATGATCCCAGTTTATTTCATTCAATCTGGATATTTATCAATGCATCTGGAAGAACACCCTTTAATCCATTGATAATGTATCAGTTTCCCACGGCATGCAAATAATTACATGCATCAGTCAGTTTATTATCTCAGCTTCATTCATAAACGGGTTCATGCAAGTTACAACCAGCCTCAAACTTTGACAAGGCTTCATTTTGATCAGCAATCAACCTACGGCAAATGAGCCTATCGTTTATTCTTTCTAAATAGCGTTTTTATGATTTTTTAATACTATTTTAAACTGATAGCATTTACCCCTATTAACTGTCTCCCGATAGTATTTATACAGCTTTAAATATCAAGACATCAATCTTAAGGGGTACTTGCTGTCAAACTATCACTTTTCTAACGCTTTTTTGCTTGATAAAAGTTGATAAAACACATATTTTCTACTCGAAAAAACCTCAACATTTGTGTATAATAAACTTAAACTATCAATTATGTCAACACGTATTGAAAGCGATTTACTTGGAGATTTACAAGTACCGGTTAATGCCTACTACGGCGTACAAACACAACGCGCTGTTGAAAATTTTCATATTTCCACAGCTCGCCTAAGCCACTACCGCCATTTTATATGGGCACTTGGTGTGGTGAAAATGGCAGCCATCAAAGCCAATCATGATATGGGATTGGTCAATGATAAAATTAAAGATGCAGTTGTACAAGCTTGTCAGGAAGTAATGGACGGCAAGTTTGATGAAGAGTTTCCTATTGATATGATTCAGGGAGGAGCAGGTACAAGCACCAACATGAACGCCAATGAGGTGATTGCCAACCGCTCACTTGAATTATTGGGATATGAAAAAGGTCAATACGAGCACTGTTCTCCTAATGACATTGTCAATTTGTCCCAGTCGACCAACGATGCCTATCCTACAGCCATCAAGCTTGCTTTGATCAGAATGAATGGCGTATTAATAGAGCATCTTAGCGAATTGGTTGAAGCTTTTAAGAAGAAGGGCGACGAATTTGCTGAAATCATTAAGATGGGACGTACTCAGCTGCAGGATGCTGTGCCAATGACCTTGGGTCAGGAGTTTACTGCCTATTCCATGACTTTAAGTGAAGAAATTGACCGTTTAACACAGAACGCCAATCTTTTCCGCGAAGTTAATATGGGTGCTACAGCTATCGGTACGGGTATCAACTCGGTAGATGGTTACTCTGAAGCTTGTGTGAAACACTTGTGTGAGATTACCAATTACCCGATTATTTTGGCCACCGACCTTGTTGAAGCAACACCAGATACGGGCTCATATGTGATTTACTCATCAGCCCTGAAGCGAATGGCTGTTAAAATCTCTAAAGTTTGTAATGATTTACGCTTGATGTCATCGGGTCCAAGAGCTGGCTTAAACGAGATTAACCTGCCTCCAATGCAGCCAGGTTCTTCGATTATGCCGGGTAAAGTAAATCCTGTGATTCCTGAGGTGATGAACCAGATTTGCTTTAAAGTAATCGGTAACGACCTAACGGTAACTTTTGCTGCTGAAGCCGGACAATTGCAGTTAAATGTAATGGAGCCTGTATTGGCACATAGCATTTTGGAGTCGATCCAGTTTTTAATGCGTGGTATGGATACACTACGCACAAAATGTATTGATGGCATTACTGCCAATGCTGACGTTTGTGAAAATATGGTATTGAAAAGCATCGGTATTGTTACCGCTTTAAATCCACACATCGGCTACAAAAACAGCACACGCATTGCTAAAGAAGCTTTAAAAACAGGCAAAGGTGTTTATGAAATTGTTCTTGAAGAAGGAATATTGTCTAAAGAACAACTGAAGGAAATATTAAAACCTGAAAATATGATCCGTCCTGCAAAACGGAACTCCTAAAGTAAAAATTGGTAATTTAAGGCGGGTGCTAGCAATAGCATCCGCTTTTTTATTGATTGAACTTTAGTTGTTAAAATAGGATTGCAGCTCACAATCTATAGTGTTTATACGCAGATATTGACATTGCTTTTTTACCGTAGTGAACGCTTCGCTGGTGCGCGAGTCCTCTCGCGTTCCTATACGATAAGCCACACGAAAGGATTCGTGCGGCAGC
>DIYS01000160.1 GCA_002429115.1 Saccharicrinis sp. UBA6048
GTCCCATCAGGTAGGCATCCATCCCAAGGTGTATCTCCGGACGTCGGCTGGACGCAGACACCCGCACCCGCTGCATGTTTTCAATATTATTCTCCAGATAGTAGCTAACATCATTGGCGACCAGTAACATCTGGTCATAATCCTCGCCTTTGATAATAACTTTCTCTTGTTGCTCGCCAATTCCCAGGTACATGAGCATGCCCAAACCTGGATTTGCACCAAAGCCTCCTCCGCCACTCATGGCATTGGTTGAGCTTTGTGTCAGGCTTATTTCGGCTCCATCAACCATATACAGACGTGATTGTATATCTGCTTTTATCTCAGGAATGGTACGGTTGGCAATGGATTTATAGTTATCCTGCAGTTTTATGGTGATGTTGGCGTTATCCTCAAAAACTTTGCTGAATACAGCATCTTTCTCTTGCAGATTATCAAGTTTTGACTCAATATCGCGAACAACCACATCGGTATTTGACAGCATTGAGCCGGAAGGCATTTCAACACTAACAATAAACTCGGTCGATTCAGCTTCCTGAACGGTTGATATGCTAACCCCAATACTGATGATTAATACTGTAAAAAAGATACCCAGTATGGCTAAGATGGTCACTGCAGGTCTGCGCAATGTGGCTTTCAATAATTGTATATAATATTGAACGAGCTTATTGTGTAAGTCCAGTTTTTCGAGAGCATCAATTCGTTTCTTAATAATACCTGAAAGGAAGAGGTGCGACAGCATCGGTATGAGTATCATTGCCACAACCAATGAAACCATTAAGGTGGATATAATGGAAACACTAATATGCTTGGCTATGGTGCGGTACATCAGGTTTTCTGAAAATACAAAGGGAATAAAAACTGATATTGTGGTTAAAGTGGCTGCAGTCACCGATCGCCATACTTCTTTTGTTCCTCTTTGCACACTTTCATTACTGCCGTATTTGCCCGATGAAGCCACACGATAGATGTTTTCCATCACCACCACGCTGTTGTCGAGCAGCATCCCAATGGCTAGTGCAAGCCCCACCAATGTGAGCATATTTATGGAAATATCACTGGCATAGAAAAAGTTAAAGGCACCATACACAGAGATTGGAATCGATAGCATGACCATACCCACCAGCGGAATGTTATTCAGGAAAACCCACAATATAAATAGTGCCAGTATGCCACCAATAAAAGCCAGTTCAATGATAGAGTCCAGATTATTCTCCATGGTTTCGGCCTGATTGGTTTCAACCACCAGTTCTATGCCTTTGGAGTTGTATTCAGCATTGATGCCTTCGATCTGCTTCAGCATATTATCCGACAAGTCGATCATATTGACCTGTGCATCTTTGGATACCGATAATGAAACGGTTTCTAAGCCATTGACACGACTGTAAGAATCTTCTTCTTTAACGCCAAAGTTGACCTGCGCCACATCTTTCAGTAAAACCGGTCCATCTGCCTTAACAACGATGTTCTTAATCTCATTGATGTTGGTGTAATCAGCTTCTGCAGTAACATAGTAGCGCATTTGACCTTCTACCACATTACCTGCAAATACTTTTTCATTTTGTCCCGAGGTGATCATTTGCCGTATTGATCCGGTTGTTAAGCCGTAACTATCCAGCACATCGGTTCGACAAATGATTTCAACTGATTTTTGCTGTCCACCAGATACACGAATGCCAGAAACGCCATCGACACTTTCCAGCTTGACTTTGATATCCTGCTCCACCAGGTTACGGATACGATCAACGCCTCCTTCACCACGCACCTGAATGGTCATGAACTCATTGTTCATTTCCTCCATATCGGCTTTAAAAACCTGCGCTGTTATGCCTTCAGGCAGTACATTGGAAGCACCCTCAATTTTCTCCACAAGTTTCAGATAGCTGTATTTCGGGTCTGCATCCTGCGTTAAAAACACAAAGATGGATGCATTGCCCGGTCGTATTGATGAGCGTATTTCCTCGATGCCTTCCATCGTACTAATTATTCCCTCAACCGGAATAACCGCATCTTGCTCCATGTGCTTAGGCTCCAGCTGTGATGTCGCTGTTACACTTACAAATAAAACGGGCAATTCAGTATTTGGCGTCAGCTCAAAAGCGAGCTGTTTGTATGAGATGACACCCAACATACTGAGTGCTATAAACAGCATGCTGACGAGTACTTTTCTATTTATTATTTCTCTCATGCCTGTTTTACTTATTTGAAGGGTAGAACAAGCGATCGAATACGAAGTACACGCATGGAATAACCACCAGGGTCAGCAAAGTAGATGTTACCAAACCACCGATTACAGCAATGGCCATGGGTGAGCGTAAAGCAGCACTGTCACCAAACCCAAATGTTAATGGGAGTAAGGCCAATATGGTGGTTAAACTGGTCATTAAAATCGGACGAACGCGTTGCTGTCCTGCTGCAATTACCGATTCTTTTAGCTTCATGCCAGCCCGTTTGTATTGGTTAATGGCATCGACGAGGATAATAGAATCGTTAACAGCGATTCCGGCCAGCATTACAATACCAATGTAGGCCATGATGTTGAAGGTATGCCCAAGCAGGTAAAAGGCCCACACGGCACCTACACCGGCCAGTGGAATGGTTAATAGAATCGTAAATGGGTGTAGCAGTGATTCGAATTGCGATGCCATGACCATGTATACCAATATGATTGATAAAATAAGGGCGAACTGCAAACTACCAAATGCATCTTTACGTTTCTGCTCCTCACCAAGCACCTTAGTGTTTGAGGCAGAACTCAATTCTAATTGTGAAATGCCTTGTTCCAATTCTGCTACCAAATGATCAAACGGTTTGTCATCAGTCACCATCGCACTGATTCTGGCCACACGCTTTTGATTGTTGCGAATGACTTCTCGTGGAGCACGGCCTATGCTAATGGTGGACACTTCCGATAAAAGCACGTCTTTATCACCTCCTGATATTTTTAAGTGTTCAAGTTCATCCAGACGAACATCAGGCGTTTCCAGTTTTATATCTGTCATCTCACCTTTCACTTCCATGCGTCCACCGTCTTTGGCAGACAGGTAGTCAGATAGATTATTCATTATGGTTGACACATCGAGATTAAAGATGCCAGCGCGTACACGGTCAATAACAACGTTGACTTCCGGTGCGCCATCTTCGTATGAACTCTTGACATTATAAACATCCGGATTATTTCTAAGATAGTCAGCGATAATGGTTGCCGATTCCTCCAGATCATCTTTGTTCTCATTCTCAACTTCGATCACCAATGGCGCCTCGTCAGTTCCGAGTAAGGTTTGAAGTGCTGATTGATCTTGTACAAATCGCATTTCTAAACCCGGAATGCCATCGTACAACTTATTTAAAGCTGTCACAATATCAGAGAAAGAAGCATTGACATCATCTTGCAGCACCAGCTTTATATAGCCGGTGTTTTCTCCTTGCTCGCTTGTTGATGTTGATTCAGTAGCAGATTCAGGACCGGCATGGGCGTAGATCCACTTCAACTGATCGCCGAAAGCATCCGATGCCATTTGTTCCATCTGTAATAGGGTAGCATCTGTTTTACTAAGGGCTGTTCCTGCCGGAAATACAGCTTCAACCGTTATCTCATTGGACTGTGTTTCGGGCATAAACTCACTCCCAACTCTGGGCAGAATAAGGGCGGTTGCAACAATAAGAGCAATTGCAGCAATGAGAATAATGCCTCTTTTATTCAAGGCTGTATTTAAAAACAGTCCATAGGTTTCAAAACCAACTTCTTTTGATATGGGCTTGTTAGTAGTTTGATTTTTGCCTTTAAAAACAAGGGTGCTTAACATGGGAATCACCAACAAAGCAACTACGAGCGATGATAAGAGAGAGAATGCAACAGTCCACGCCTGATCTTTAAATAATTCACCGGATGCACCATGCAGATACACAATTGGCAGAAAGACAACAATGGTGGTTAGGGTAGAGGCTGTTAAAGCACCTCCCACTTCAGCTGTTCCTTCAATAGCGGCATCTTTTATGGATAAGCCTTCTTCAATTTTCCGGTAAATATTCTCAACCACCACAATGGCATTATCAACCAGCATACCGGCACCCAGGGCTAATCCTCCCAACGTCATGATGTTTAATGACAGGCCATTGAAATACATCAGGTTAAACGTGGCAATGATGGAGACAGGAATCGCCAGACTAATGATGAGTGTAACACCAAAACGGCGCAGGAAAATAAACAACACGAAAACGGCGAAGATAATACCTATGAGTGCACTTTCCTGAACTTCCCCAATGGCACTTTGAATAAACTCACCCTGATTGTTAATTATCTGAAGTTTATACCCAGGTAATCTATTTTCGATTGACACAAATGCTTCCTGAAGCTTTTCGACAGCTGCTACGGTGTTGTATTTGGTTTCTTTATAGATGGAAATGCCAAGACACCGCTGGTCATTTAAACGTACAATATTTTCAGGATCGCGGTTTTGTAGTTTAACCAATGCAACATCTTTGAGCAAAACTGGCATTTGTTGCTGACTGGCAGACTGCTCTTCTCCTGATGCAGTAGTTGTTGCATTCTGGTTGACTTTAACCACCAGGTTTTCTATGTTGTGTAAGGCTGTTAGAGCACTTAAACCTTTAATAATGTAACGCTGTCCCATTTCTTCAATAGAACCACCGGATACATTTCTATTATAGTTATTAATCGTTGAAAGGACAGAGGCATTTGTTAATCCATTTGCTTTTAACAAATTTGGATCTGCCACCACCATCACTTCAGCCGTTTCATCGCCCGAAATTTGTACGTCAGCAATACCTTCTACACGAATAAGTTCATTACGAATATAGTTTTCAGCTACTTTGCGCAATTCATTCATGTCGCTGATCTCATCATTAGAGAAAGCTGCTTTGATAACCGCGCTGGCATTCGGGTCAAAACGGGTGATATTCAGTTCATCAACATCATCATCCTGACTGATGGTGCTTAAAGCTTTTTGAAGATCAAGAAAGGCTTCGTCAATATCCTTGTCCCAATCGTACTCAACAGTCACCAGTGCAGAACCAACGCGACTAACTGATGAAACATTAATTACTCCACTCTGACGAACCGAGTTGGCTTCAATTTGCTCAACAAAGCGGCTTTCTATTTCCTCCGGTGATCGTTCGCCGGAAACCAGCTCGACATATATTTTTGGATTTTGAAGGTCGGGAAACAAATCGGTGCCCAACCTTGATAAGGAAATTCCCCCCAAAAGCACAATGCCCAATACAATCATGAGGATAGTAACCGGAAAATTTACCGAAAAACGAGATATTGCTCTCATGTAATTTAATTTGGGTGAATGCTTAGTTTATAACTTTAATTTTTGAATTTCTCCTGAGGGTTTCAAAGCCTTTAATGATAAGGCGCTCATCCAGTTTAAGACCTTCCAGTACTTCTACTTCATCAGTGGTTTCAATGCCTGTGCGGATGATACGTTTTTCAGCTGTCCTGTTTTTAGCAATATAAACGACTTTTCGGTTGCCTTCGGTTAAAATAACATCTTTGGGTATTACGATCGAGTTATCACTTTTATCCACCACAATTTCAGCTTTGACAAACATACCAGGCTTCAGCTTACTATTTTTATTGTCTACTCTAATGCGGCCCTTAAATGTTCGTGCTTCCATATCAATAGCAGGTGATAATTCCGTTATTCGTCCACGCAGTGTATCATCAGGTAAAGCATAATTCATAATGTTAGCTTTCTGATTAATTTCAACTTGTCCCATCAGGTTCTCAGGCATGCTCAGGTCTAGAAGCATGGTGGAGTAGTTCATCATACCAAACATCTCATTGCCGTTTTCAATTCGAATACCCGGTGAATAGTATGGTAAGTTGGTGATAACCCCGTCGAAAGGTGCTCTGATATTTAACTTTTCGATGGTGATTTCCGCATTTTCATAGGTTTGTTTAGACGTTAAAAGCGTCTTTTCTGAGTTGACCAATTCACGCTTTGTAACACCACCTTTTTCATACAAGGCCTGCTGTTTTTCATATTCCATTTGAGATATTTCCATATCCAATTTGGCTCCGTCGATATTGGCATTGTTGGAATATTCCTGATCTTTTAGGAGTATGATCAGTTGTCCCTTTTTAACCCGGTCGCCCATTTTATAGGACTTACCGGTTGACGGGTTGATTTGCAAATGGTAATTGGCCGCCAATTCAGCTTTGATATTAGCTTCGAGCACTGGTGTTATTGAACCGGTTGTTATTAATGTCTGCTCAATGGGTTTACTTTTCACTTCCTGAACCGAGACATTAACAGCCATATCGGTATTAAAGCTTGTACTTTCGTTTTTACAGCTTGCAGCAAAAAGTGCCAATGCTGTTAATGCTATCAGGATTCTATAGGATGAGAACATATCTGGAGTTGTATATTTCATGATTATTGTGATCTATAGGGTTTATTGTATCATCTCGTATTTCATTACATCGTCAATGATGCTGCGTTGCAACTCAAAGTCATACAAAGTCTGGAGCTTCATATTTAGCAGTTCCAGCTTGTAATTAATTAAAGAGTTGGTCAAGGCATTTTTCTTTTGTGTTAGCTGGTTCTGAAACAGGTTCAGATCCATACTTGTTAAGTCGCCATTGCGATATTTTTCGAGGTTGATCTCATAGGTTAGCTTGGCATTTTCTTCATTTTTACGCGCAATATCAATCTGAATTAAAGTATTCTTTATACTACGGTCTACTTGACGAATATTCAGGCGTATGGTTTTCTGTTCATCTGTAAAGTTGTATTCTGATATTTTTAAACTGGCTTCATCAGCTCGCATCCTGGCTTTTTTCTCACCCCAATCAAACAAAGGTACTTCAAGACTGAAACTAATATCTTGATTGTCATTAGGGTTTTGATATACATTTTTTATATTTTCATTTTCTCCAAACAATCCAACTGATACATTAAGATTACCTTTGAATTCATTGGTAGCATTGGTTTTAATAAGCTGAAACTGCCCTGTTGCAATGTCTATCTGACGCTGACGGATTTCCATGCGGTTTGATAAGGCAAAATTTGTTGCCATATTTAAATCAATATCAACAGGTAAAACGGATACTTCGGCAATGACCATGATTTCTTCAGTCAAGGGAAGCCCAATCATCTGCTTGAAATTATCTTTAATATTCTCCAGCTCCACTTCATTATTTTGAACGGTTGACTGGCTCGACATCATATCCAGCTCGGCCTGCAATTGTTCTTCTTTTGCCGTTAATCCTGCTTGTACTTTATTACTGATTATTTCATAACTCTTCTTTCGGTTTTCCCATTCTTCACGGGAAGTAATCAGTTCCATTTGTTTTTGATAGATTTGGTAGAAGTACTGCGTGATTTGTTTTTCAACATTAAGGGCTTCGAGAGCAAAACTGAGCTGTGCATTTTCATGATTAAACTCAAGTTCCTCAATTCTCATTTTTGTCTTATTATAAGTAAATAATGGCTGTTCCAATCCTAAGCGAAGATTATTACTAAAGCCATCAAATGCATTTGCTGATGAAGAACTGTAACTATCGGTGTATCCAAAAGTATTATCTAACGAAATGGTTCCATCTGTCCAGATTACCGGTTGAGAAATACTTAGTGTTCCGTTACTTTGAGTAGTTTCCTTATTATACCATACTTGATTGAAATCATCATACTGACGGTTGTTTGAATACTGAAACGGATTGAGATTAAGCCTGAAATTTGATTTCAATGTCGCTCTTTCTGCAGTCAACAATTCTCGAGTGCGCTCCAGGTTAAGTCTCGACCTCACAATCTGCGGACTGTTTTTTAATGCTTCATCAACCGATTGAGTAAGCGTCATCAGTCGTTGAGCATTAGAAAAACTAATGGCTGAAACGATTAAAAGAGTTAGTGAAAATATCTTTTTATTCATATGTTTTGAGTGTTACTTTTTAATCCATTTAATGGCATCGGCAATGATCCATTCTCCATTGGTCATATCCGATAGCTCAACTTTGGCAGAACCTTCTGAAAGGTAGTATTGCCCCAGGTAAACCCATTCATTATTGTCATTATCAATTTTTTGCACAACTTCATCCTGCCCATCGTCATGAAATACTGTGAAGTTATAATTCGTTGCAGCACTACCACCCGAATGACGGCCACGCCAACGGCCCCCTCGTACATGTGGCACATAGGCATAAACATCGTAAGTTCCTGATTGCTCAATATTGGCTTTCCAGGTGGCAACACCCTCGCCGGATCCATTGCGCTTATAATAGGCCGACTTTAAGTACTTACCGAAATATTGATCATTTATTATTGGTTTCCATTTTACAGGATGACTCCAGAAATTGATTGATCCATAATCGTTTGAATCATCTTCCTGGTCCTGAATGCTTATCCACCAGTCCTTTATGGTTCGGCTTTCTCCGGTATTAACCACCGAAAAACCCTCGTCTTCATTATCCACAATAATTTCGTCATCGCTTTTGTATTGCAATATTGCGGAGGATGGGCGAATGCCTTCAAAGTAATCGACTTGCCTGGTTTCACGATCGACATTATTAATGGCCAGATTTTGTGAAGATGGAATATTGATTGAAAGATAGGTGTTCACCGAAATTCGACGAGGCTCTTCATCCAGAAGAAAACCAATTTCTTGCGTGGTTCCTGCGGGAATATTAAAGATTTGCTCGTTATCGCTTTGGTCATCCATCTGAAACCAGGATCTGAATCGTCCACCTCTGCCTCCGCGTCTTCCTTCGCGAATTGTAAAACTCACAATACCATTGGCCTCACCACTGTTGCTTACCGGCAACTTAGTAAAGTATCGAATTCGGTTGCCTTCTTTTATCTCATAAACATCAACAGAGCCAAACATAAATGCCGGTTGTTTACTCTGTTTTAGCCAGTTTTGGTAGATAGCATCAAAGTCGGTATTGCCAATTCTTGATATATCAGTACTAAAGCCTTCCAATGGAATGCTTGTAAATCGATTGTCTTCAATCCAATTGGTGAATTGCTCATCGAAATTACCTTGCACGTCATTCACCTTTAAGTTAGATATTAATTCATTTCCTTTTGAAGCAAAAACATTACCAAGGGTATTTATATCCTCTTTGGCAATGAGCTCGTTCATGCTGCTTTCGCGAAGTTTTAGAATGACTTTATCATTACTACTCAAACCTCTCGATCCAAATCGGTTGTTATCACTCAGCTGCTGGTGAAGGTAGTTTTCAATAGCAATGGTTATTAAAGGATAATCATTTTCCGCAATGGCATTAGAGTAGGTAAAGTATTGCGGGAATACCTGGTATTTACCCCAGTTTTCAATATCTCTTCCTGATGTTCGTCTTCTTCCAAAGAAGAAGTGAGATGGTTTTATAAAGTTATTGCCGAGGTAAGTTTTTAAAATCTCCACCTGCTTTTCACGCTCCGATACTTCATCGTTAGATCGCTCATATCTTTCAAGAACGCGCTCTTTGGTATTGCCCAAATCGTTGCTCCATGTACCGCCTCCGTTCTCTGGGAAAAATACCATGCCGGGCATGTTGTTTTCGGTTGAAAGATTCCAATTGCGCATGTAGCTGTAAAAGTTAATTGGTGCTTCAACCAGTGAAAATTGATCGAATGGATAATCCACACCCAATTTACGTTCGAAGTCATCCTTCATTGTTTTTAGCACATCTGCAATGGTGTCATTTACTTCACTGAAGTAAGGTTTAAAATACGTGTGGTTCTTATGGTGGTATAAATTGAATTGTGTACCATCGACATTCGTGCTGTTATGTTCAAACTCACCGATCACAAGACTATAAGCGTTGAGGTTTTGCTCTGGTAAAAAGCTACAAGAACCTACCGCAATATTTTCTTTTTTTCCTTGGGAGATAATGTGAAGCCCAGGCTTAGTCTTTACAGTCAGATCCATTTGCGTAAATGGATAGCTGGTCCAATATTGTTTTTTCGCAATGACAGGATACCAATTGGCTTCGCGGGTAAGCATGACAAATCTGTCGGTAATAAAACTATGTTGTTTGGAAGCAAGCAGTGGGTCGGTTCGATGACTTGAGGTCCAAAGTTCTTCGGTCACATCCGGAAACATGGCAGCATCTTCAATAGTTCCCTGATAGCTTATGGTTACTTGTAAAGTTTCATTGGTCTGTACTTCGCTCTTAATCAATAAGAGGTGTGTTTTCCGACTAAAATCAACAGTTTGGTTGTTAATGCTTATGGTTTCAACTTTTAGTCCCGGATTAAGTGCAAAAACAAGTGGGGTGGAGCCGGTAGAAACCTTCTCGATTTCCATTGTGGCCTTCGTATTTATTTTAGCTCCTATGTGATCTAATTCTATTGTATAGGAAGTGATTTTAAACGCACTTGGTTTCAGCGTTGAGTTAAGTGATTGAACTTCTGCGCGGAGTTTTTCATTATGGGTGTCATTTTTTACTTTAATGCTCAGTAAAAGAAATCCGACAATACTGAGTGTAACAATGGCGCTTCCAAGTTTAATGTTCTGAAAACGATTTTGCTTGAGTCGTGGTAATCGCCATATTGTTGCAATGATAAATATAAGTCCGGCAATTAAGTAAAAACTTCGAGTACTGATTAATTCAATTTCATTTCCAAATCCGGTAAAGTCAGATCGCATAAATGAGGTGTAGAAACCAAGAAAATCAGTGATGCCATACCATTTTTGCTTTAGATAAAACATAGATAAGGCGATAAACCCAAGCAATAGCACAAAAGTGATGGCCTGATTGCGAATTAGTGTCATTGTGAAAAATGACAAACCTAAGATAAATACCAGTGTTGGAAATGATATAAGGAGGGGGTAGTATAAGTAAGATGTCCAGTTAACTGCTATTTCACTACTGATAAGCGACGTAAGTAGTGATATTGCAAGAACGATAAGGTTTAGAATAATGAATACTTTAAGTACACCAAGTGTTTTACCAATAACATATTCTGTGTTTGAAATGCTTCGAACGTAAAACGACTCCGTGGTATCCAGCTTTTTATCGCGCCCCAGAAAATCGGCTGATAAAAATACGGCGATTATAGCCTGTGCAATATTCAATAGCCACAGATTAAAGTAGATGCCACCGGAAGGTAATAATCGGCCAGGCCATCCGCCATCGCCTATAGCGGCTACTCCAAAAATATTAAATAATAAAACAAAGCCGAGGATAAGTATGGCAAATATTCTGAAGAACCAGCTGCGTAACAACGTTTTAGTTTCAAAGCGGGCAACCGTATTTATATTGAATAAAGACATCATTGGTATTGAAATTTATCGTTAGCAACATACTCCATAAAATACACGTAGGCATGCTCAAGGTTTGGCTCCACCTGGGTGCTTGTCCAGCCATTGTCCTGATTGGCCACGAACTCAATTTCATAGCCATCGGCATTTGGAACAGAGGTAATAACAGGATAACTATCGCTGATCACCTTCATTTGTTCAAATGAAACATTGGTTTTAAAAACATGCCCTTTCGATTGATCAATAAACTGCTCCGGTGAACCTTCGAAATGCACCTCTCCTTTATTTAGAAGTGCCATTTGCCGGCAAGTGGAAGATATGTCGCCGACAATATGCGTTGATAAAATTATAATGACTTCTTTTTGGCTCAGGTTCGATAAGATGTTACGAAAACGAATTCGCTCTTCAGGATCTAATCCGGTTGTTGGCTCATCGACGATTACAATTTTTGGATCGCCAATTAATGCCTGGGCAATACCAAGGCGTCGCTTCATACCACCTGATAGCTTATTGGCATATCGGTTACGAACATCGTATAAACCCACCTGATCCAATAAACTATCGACTTCAGCCAGCCTTTGTTTTTTATTCTTTATTCCGGCTAATGATCCTGCATAATCAAGAAATTCCCATGTTTTAAGTTTTGCAAAAAAGCGAAAATCCTGGGGGAGGTAACCTAAGTAAGAGCGTATGTCAGCTCTGTTTTCGGATAGCTTTAGTCCATTGACGAACACTTCGCCATGAGTAGGTTTAAGCAGGGTGACCAGTATTCGCATTAAAGTTGATTTACCGGCTCCATTGGGACCCAATAAACCAAACATTCCAGGTTCAATTTCAAGGTTAACCTTATTTAAAGCTCTGAAATCATTGTTGTAGACCTGGCTGAGATCTTGGATTTGAATTTTCAATTTAATTGGTCTTTAGATTCGTGTCAGTTAAGCGAAAAGTATTCCATTGTAACTATTATCCTATAATATAAGAAATTACAATGCATACGTAAAGAGCAGAGTGTTCGGTAATGTAACAGTTTGTCCGATATCGAACAGGTTCTTGACTAAGGTACTTTTGCATACAAAAAGATGCACAATTTTATATCAAAACCGTACACCTTTTTTACAATAGTAGTTTCCTTTAATTGAAACAGCGACCATTAGTATGCATGCCTCTGCCCATTTTAGGGTGTCTTCCAAACATCACCTTTTGCTCATCAGATAGCTGAGCATAAACAGATGCTTTCGATTGAGCTTTCAGCTTTGCTAATTCTAACCTGATTTGTGATTGTTCATCAACCAGCTTATCCGCTTTCTTGAGATCAATATTTTTCCCTGTAGTTGCTGTTTTAAGTTGTGCATTCAACTCATTGAGTTTGTTTTCCAGTGGTTGTGCTTCTTTCTGGTAGGCCATATGTGAGTCCTTAATCATTTGTTTTAATTCATCATCCACCATAGCTCTGCCTTTTCCTTCTGGATGACGATTTCCATGGTGTTTATTCTTGCCTTCCATTTTTTGATGCATATGTGGCTTATTACCTCGTGCCATACCAAATGGTTGATTGCACTGACCCTTAGCTTTACTTTCCCAGCTAATGATTTGCTCATCGGTTAAGAACGACTTGATGTTTTGATGATGGCGAATTTTCTTTTTATGAATATTAGCCGAAAGTGTGTTCATCTCGCTCAAGAGCTTATTCATCTCTTTCGCATTATAAGGTTCTGTTGTTTCGATGGTTCTCTTTTTGGCCCTTAGCTCGTTCAGTTTGTTCTTATCCGCCAAAGTCTCTTTTGAGAATTTAACATGTTCAGCTTTAATCTGCTCCTGTTGCTCATCTGTTAAGTCATTGATGCGGCATTCTCTTTGATGGTATTTACCGCGATCATTATCTCTATTTTGGTGCCCTCTTTGAGCAAATGTATGGCCTGTATTCAGCGTAATAGCTGCAATAATCAGAAATAAATATAAAGTCTTCATAACTATTTAGTTTTTAATCTACAGTTAATTATTAGTCATTAGGCAGTAGTTAAATGAAGTATCAAGGTTCAAGACATTAGTATCAAGATGATTTACATAGTGTCTATTCATCTTTTGATAAAAGATAACTTTCTAAGGTCTAACAACTGATTGTTAATAAAATGGCATACCAATCACTTATAAGGCAATGCGCGCT
>DIYS01000257.1 GCA_002429115.1 Saccharicrinis sp. UBA6048
AAATAGAACCTGAATAGTTACTATTTTTTACTTTTTGATGCCTGATGAAATTTAGACAATCATTACGAACTGAATTATACAGGTAGGTTTTAATAATTACGGTTGATTGCCCGCTTTCGAACTTCTCATACAGTTTAAGAAAAACATTTTGGACAATATCTTCTGCATCCTCTCGGGAGTCGAGAAACCTTTGTGCAAATACAACTAAGCCACCATACCAGTTATCAAAATACTCCTCAATAACCTGCCTGCTAACTACACCGCTATTACTAGTTTTTACCATATATATTGACTCCCGTACCCAAAAAAGCTAACCCATAGTGTCATCTACTTAAACCTTTTTGTGGCGATTGTTTAAGATTTAACAGCACATAAATCTACAATTTTTTACAACAAATGCTATCGTTACCTTTCAATTTATAATTAGATGGTAAACTGTAACTGTTGCATGGGGTTGAACTATAGTTAAATATTCCAGAACGAAAATTATCGTATTTTGGGCAATTATAGGTGTTTTATATATATCCTAATCAATAAGTATTTTAATCAACTCAAGCCAGTCGTTGGGATAATCGACAATGTATTTCTCATCACTTTCTTCAAAATGAATAATTATACCTTTCTTAAAAACACCGACAGATTTGATGTAATCAACGCCATAAATAATACTTAGCGGATAATTAATCTGCTTATTTCTACTTTGCGTGGTAAAGATCAATCGTTTGTTCGTTAAAAATAACTTTCCCAAACCGTCCTTTCGCTGAATACAATTCGCCGGACCATCCACAATCACATTTTCATCTTCTATCAGGTCGGCTTCCAGGTTTTTGATCGTTTCATTGATTTTTCCATACATTAATTGATCCCGTGCCTGATCAAAAACATAACCTAATAAAAACAGAACTCCTCCTAAAACACAGCCTAAAAGCGCGACATGAAAGTTTAATTCACTGCTGAATAGTACACCATAAACAATTATAATGACGATCAACACTATGCTGCTAAAAATCCCTATTTTCAAATACTTATAATTCATGTCATTACATTTAATTAATACTACTCATTCTCCTTTCTACCAACACCGTAATCTTAAATAAATCATCATCAATTGCTTCATTACAAACTATAAACAGATTAACCGAGGAGTAAAACTTTGGAGAAAAAAGGGGTGATTTGGAAAAATATATTCTTACTAACACCCCCGCAATCAACCCAAAATACTATCTATAAAATTGAACAACTATTCCTTTACCTTTTAATACCAATATTACATTAAACAATATCTTAATCAAGATGCCCTCAATACGTCTATCATCTACTGACATACAGTAAATTAAAATTCCTAATGACGGATCACGGTTTAATTTGGAGCGAGGGTGTCCAAAACAAATCTCGCTCATCGAGCGTAGTCGAGATGAGATTTAACTAGTGCTGTATATCAACAAGTAATCACTTCGACTACGCTCAGTGAACGGATGCTTACAGTGTTTTCGGACACCCTCTTACTCCAAAAATAACCTAACCCTGTCTATGAAAAGACTTACATTTTTTTTATCTCTCAAACCTTCTAATTCATCCTTTGATGATAATCATACAGAAGGCAGCTTATATTATTATTGTCTATTGTTGAACCACTACTTTACATGTACCTACAGCATGACCATTACTAATCAGTCGGCATAGGTAAATACCAGCCTTAAGATCATTGACCTGAATTTTTGAAATATGTATTCCTTCATTACAAGTTCCAAGATTGATCGTTCTGCATAACTTTCCGTGAACCCCATATAACTGGAAACTGGCCTCGCCTTCTTCCTTCATTTTAAATACAATGCTTGCATTACCATCCGTCACCGGATTTGGCAGTACCATTACTTTATCGGCTGATTCAACAAACGTTTCAGTAATATTCTCAAACGAGTATGGAGCTGAACTCACTTCATCAGGATTATTACTTATCAACACATAACTTCCAACCACGGTAAATCCATTGTCATGACCATCGTCGGCAGCAAAAACCACAAAACCAGTACCTGTTTGCAAAGGGTGTAATGAGATAAAGTCGTTTCCTAAAGCCATATCCACCAACTCAGGGGTATAATTACCTGCATACATTCGCATCAGATCATCATCAGGATCGTTAAATAACTGCTCTACTATAAACGATTTAACGCTTGGATTGGCTATATTTAGTTTAATCACTTCAAACTCTTTATTGAAAAGAGGTGCCCTGTTTTTATTCATAACCTCCACACAAATGGTGTCATGCATTATATTTCCGCTTGCATCAGCAATTTGCACCGGTAAATGATACATGCCCGCACTATGATAATCGGTTTTAACAGACACTTCTGCCAGATTCGGCCCTTGTTGAACCAATGTCAGCTCGAGGTATTCATTCGTCTCCTCAAGAGAAATGGTCATCTCCTCTCCTTCCGGATCGTGGAACAGATAATTCCAGACAGCATCTTCTGTTTCTCTGACTTTGAGCGTATCAGCATACTTATTAGGCCATAGCTTTAATTGTGGTCGGCCATTAACGTTCATTACCAGGTCAAATTCATCAACTTTCTTATTCACATCATTGGTGCGGGTGATGATACGTGCGTAATTACGACCAACTCCTCCTTTACCAGGGAACAGTGAAGCGGTTACTTCTATTGACTCTCCACTTGCAATGGTTCCTGCTGATGGCTCCAGTTGCACCCAGCTACCGTCGCCGGCTGCGGACAAACCGCGGATCTTATGCAAATGTCGCATATGGAAATCATTTGTCCAACCAGAATCATCAATACCAAACTGATGGACAATTGTATCATTTACTCCATAAACACCAGTATATGACTTCCTAAGAAGCTCATCCCCTTTTTCATTATTATCAATGGCATCAAAGCCCATAAAATGAGTACTACCATGAGGGGTAACCTCTATAAAGAACTTTTCATTGGCAGGGATATCAACGACCGTATTTAATGGAAAATATACCCATTCATTCTCCACGTATCGATCAATAATGTATTCCTTTTGAAAAAGGGTATCGCCTTCCTGCGGGAATCTGCCTCCCAGGTAAACTGCCACTTTCACCCTTTTATCCAGAGCATTTAACTTCACATAGGAGCTTACGTGCGACAAGGCAAAACCACCCTCTGGCGCTGTAAACTCATTCACCCAGGCAATTCTCAGCCCCGGCCCGTGAAAGCTAAAGAAATAACCATCGGCATTATCTTTTTTTTCCAATTGCAAAGACTGCATTACCGTTGGTTTTTCGGTTGTATAATAACCAAGTTCATCAATTTTACCAGGGTATTCACCTTCTCCACCTTGTGCTTTTACAGCAGGAAATGCGCTAAACTCTAAGGCTGAAGCTCCGGTATTTTGAATATTGAATACAAATGAGGTATCCTGATCCTGATTTAAAAAGAATTCTCTTGCTGAGCTATCCCAATTAAATACAGGAGGGTCAATAAAGTTAGCCTTCACTGCAATGGTTTCGGTTCCCGCATTACCAGAGATAGTGATAAGTCCATGCTCGATATCAGCTTTTTCATCAACAATTACCCTGATGGTTAATACCTTTTCATCCCAAGGCTCCAGTTTGATTGTCTGCGCAAGTATACCAGTACTTGATTTTACCAACCTTGTATCCTCATTAAATAATTCAAGGCCATCAAGGCTTTCGTGCTTTATGCTGCTTACCGATAAGACGCCCACACCTGTATTTCGTAAAATGATATCCTGTTCGATATAAAAATCTTTTGCGCTGGCATCATAGATGATATCATCCCACTGCAGTTGGCCGGTAACATCAAGCACCGGCTGACCACTGTAGTTAATGACCATTGGTAGTTCTACAAATGGTTGAGCAGCACTATTAGTATGCAAACGTAAGGTATCGTTGTAGCTTCCCGGTACAAATACATTGCGTCCATCCAGTGCGATATCCAATGACGCATTGGTTCCTTTGCTGATATTCCCTGTATACGGCGGTACAAATACAATGGTGGTTGAATCCTGAACAGGTGGATCCCAATTGTTAATCGTTAAGTCACCAATGCTATGTTTTTCATCCGGGCTCTCCAGACCATAACAAAAACCACCACCAAACTCTTCGGTATCGTAATAGTGACACCAAATGTAACCATCAGGCGTTAGCTCTAACTGGAAGGTGACATTGCTGCCTCCATCTCTTGGATCCTGACTTTTAAATCGGGTCCATTGCAGTTGTATACTATTTTCTGAACCCTGGTACCATACACCATCATCTTCAATAATGGCTTCCAAGCCCGGCACCCAGAAAGGTGCAATCATTCCGTTCACACCATCGTTAGGTGCAAAAATATTTCTTGGAATATCGCTGTATGGTTCCGTGAAGGTAATGTAGCCGTTTTTAGACACCCAGATGGTATCGTATAGCTCGCCATAAAACGGAAATGAGAATGGCAATTCGATCATCTGTTGCTGATCCTGAATGATCTTGTATTTGGTTCCTTTGCCTTTAATATTGTCCCACTTATGAAATTCCTCCTGCGCATCACTCACCATCATCTGATAATCAAAGGCGCCCATTACATTTTCATTCACCAATTCACCTTCCGGCTTATCAGCATCCGCAACTTTAGCCAATAAGCCATTGGTAAATACATAACTCAATTCATCTGAATCGGCATTGACTGCTATGGATAATGGTACTGTTTGTTGCTCTCCAGCCATCAGGTCAACCGTCAGGCTGCCATCTATTGTATAAGTAAACAATGGGTCATGCCTCGCTTCACCTGACAGCACCACCAACTCTTTTGAGCCATCCTCGAAAGTAATAGTTAAGAACGCTTCATACACTTTAGCTTCGATCGGATCAAACGTAACGGGAACCATCACATTCGAATGAGCGGATAATAGCTGTGGTGCGGCCATTGTGGTTGAAAAGGCAACATCGCTAAATTCAAGCGAGGTGATGCTACCAGCTGCACTGCCCTGGTTATTCACCTGAACATGTTGGGTTTCAACTTCACCTATTCGCTGCCAGTTATAGTCAATTGAATCCAGGGCATCGTAAGCCGCTGCACCTGTTATGTTAATGTCAACAGGCACCTGTGCATCTCCGCTCACAGTATTCGCTTTCACTCTAATATGATTGATAAATGAGCCCTCAGCCACATTGGCAATTGACGGATCAATGGTGACCGAATGTGACACGGATCCATTAACCGGAATTACTCCCTTCACATTATTATCTGTGTAGGCAATAGTCACATTCTCCTGCGGTTCGAAACGAATGACCAAACCATCGTTGATCAGCCTGGTATCATCGTCAAAATCTTTGTATTTATAGTGATCTTCCCAAAGTATTCCCTGGATACCAATGGCGTACTTAATTTCAGGTCGTTCACTTAATACCGAAACATCCTTATACCTGTACTCGATGGTTCCATCTCTAAACAGTACCACCTGATATTCTAACCTGCCTGGCTGATCATTAAAATGCCTTGTAACCGCCAGCTCCTCTTCAATACTTAGAACCACACGATCTCCAAAACTATGGTAATAGATCTTCTCTATCCTGGAAAATGGAATATCCATCCAAAGCGGCGCAAACACACCACTTCCTTTATAAGTACGTGCTATCATTTCATCGCTAAAAAAGCTCATAGCCCCATAACCATAGAAATAGAACGCTGACTTTGAATTGCCATAAGGCGCCCAAATACCGCTTAACACATTGTTTTCAAAAGGAAACTTAATACCGAGGTCAATTGGTTCAGCATGCCATCTTAAGGAGTCTCCGTTAATTACCTTGGCAAAGGCCTTGATTTCATCCCATTGACCGGCCTGAGGTCCATTGACATCGTTGGATGACACGACCTGATAGCTTAACTTTTTGGGCTGATTGCCCCCTTTCACTTTGAGCTGACCGTATTCTTCCAATGTATACTCCAATATGGCATCAGATGCGGTGTTCGTTATAGTTAGCTGTACTTCTTTTGTTTCATTGGCAGCCAGAGTCACACTGTTCATATCCAGCGATAAGCTCATTTGTGCCGGAGCCGATGCATCAATTACCAGTTCAGCCGGATAGGTACCTGCATTGGTTTCAACAGAAACCGTTTCAAATTGTCTTCCTACACTTAAGGCGGTGTAAGCAAACGGTACCGTGCTTTTTTCTCCCGGCAATACATGAATGATACTGTCACTGTAATCTTCCAGAATGGTTTCTGAAACATTTTTTAATCCCAATATTTTAAGGGTATCCAATCCCGTATTATCAACGGACAGTTGCAGGTTCACAGGCTTATTTTGCATCACCTCAAATTCATTCACCGGC
The DNA here is from genome assembly GCA_002429115.1 of Saccharicrinis sp. UBA6048. Lineage (GTDB taxonomy): Bacteria > Bacteroidota > Bacteroidia > Bacteroidales > Marinilabiliaceae > Carboxylicivirga. The sequence goes on from DIYS01000257.1 coordinate 6,320, forward strand.
GCAAATTCAGCAACTGCCATTTGTCCTTTTACATCCACCAAAACATCGATGGTAACGCCCGGTTTGCCCGCATCGTTGGTATATACACCAATCGCCGCCGAATGCTTACCATTCGTCAGGTTACCGGCTTCAACATTTAATTGCACTTGCTGTACTTCACCACTCTGAATTTCACCTTCATAAGGCGCTAAGTAAGTAAATGAACCATCGCTTCCCGAACTACATACCTGCAGAATAGGCGCTACCCTTCTACCGAAAATTTCGAAAGCATTCATATAGGATAAGCCATTATTACGGGAAACCAGGAAATAGTCGGTGTAATCACCCGAATAAGCACTATATTCCATCATCATCGGATGAGCTTCTTCAGCCGAGAAATACAGTACCACCCATAAGTAGTCTAAATCCTCAAATTGTTGCGGCGTCAATAATGGAATTCGTACCACCTGTGCTTCATTGACTTTCTTAGGCACATACTCCTGGTGATAAACCACTTCTGAATTTTCCAGAATCCCTTCCTTACTTTTCCGGATTTCAATATGAACCGGTGCATTCTTCACCGTTGGATTCATAATAAACTGTAGGTGAGTCATATTAAACGATCCATCAACAGGCATTCGAAAACGCGTGGCCAGTATTAAACCCGCATTGGGACTTCCGGTTCCCATATAAAACCTTGCCCCCCCGGTGATGTACGAATAAGTTTCTTTAAAGGCCGTATTATCGTTTTCAAGTAATAGATCAGAGTAAGGGGTAGTTCCCTTTAACTGAGTGCTGACAACATCTTGTGTCAGTGGTTTGGTCTCTTCGAACATCTGAGGATTAAGTGTGGCTGCAGCCAAAGCGTTTTCTTTAGCAGCTTCCCAATCCCGATAATTGGTCCAGAATGAGCTCTCATTAATGGTGAAGCTTCTCCAATAGATGATACCTTCACCATCATTAGAAAAGGTGACCGGTATTGAATGAGAATGCTGATTATTAACATCAATCTCCAGATAAACTTCACGGGTTGATTCTGTAAATCGAGGTTCATCGGTAGTGGTTACCTGAATGACGTTAGATACTTCCGAAAAATTCTCGAATCGATCACTCGACTTGATAGCCGCGTAATATGGCGTTTGCTTTCTTAATCCGTGAACAGAAATGGAAACCGTATCGCCAGCCTCAAAAGCGTTATTGAATACAATCACACTTTTCTGGTCAAAATTACGTTTGGTTATCGGCTCCAGATCAATGGCTAAATGAAATAATTTTGGCTGGAAATTATCACTATCCCTTGGCACAGTCCATTCCAGACGCATCTCATTATGAAATACTTCGTTGGCTCTTAAATCTTCAATTTTATCCGGTGCTACGTTACTCTCATCCATCAGGGCATTTAGAGCATTTAGCTTACCTACCCCGTAATCTCCTTCATCTTCAAAGTCGAAGGTATTCACCGAGTTTAACAACAATTTACGCAGCTCGTATGGTCGAAATGAAGGGCCGCCGTATTTAGCCACCACCAAAGCTGCTACCCCTGATACATGGGGACAAGCCATGGATGTACCCTGGTAAAAACCGTAACTGTTACCAGGTAAAGTGCTTAATACGCCTCCTTCTTCTTTATAATAAGCCTGATCACCGCCGGGAGCAGTAATATCCACCCACTCACCATAGTTGGAGTAAGGTGCAGGCATTCCGGTCGGCCCTGTTGAGGCCACAGAAATCGCTTCCTCAAAAGAAGCCGGATAATGAGTTTGCTTCTTTCCATTATTACCAGCCGCGGCAATAAAAATACCGCCATTCATTGGACTTCCTTCATACTGCCCGGCCTCAGCAATAAAATATTTTACGGCATCATACACTTCCGGTTCATAAAAACCCGGCTGGGTATAACCCCATGAGTTTTGTGAGATAACAGCTCCATGATCGGCTCCATAAACAATGGCCGCAGCCTGGTTACCGTCCCCACCAGGTCGCTCATCGTAAATCTGGCACGACATCAGGCGAACGCCATTACCGCTACCATCACCACCGGCCACACCGGCCACACCAATGCCATTATTAGAAACAGCACCAACTGTACCGGCTACATGTGTACCATGCTTATGGGCCGTTACAGGGCCTCCGTACACAAAATTGTAACCATAAATATCATCAACATAACCATTCTGGTCATCATCCACACCTTCTTCGCCATTCAGCTCGGCTTCATTGACCCATAAATTGTCTTTCAAGTCCTCGTGTTCGGTATCAATACCACCATCCACAATAGCTACAATCACATCCTTGCTTCCCACTGATTTTGACCATGCTTTCAATAAGTCAATGTCTTCTCCCTCGCTACCAACAGCCCCATCATTGAAATAATGCCACTGTTCAGGCAAGCGCGGGTCATTGAATTCAACACCCGAGCCGGCAGCTTTTAAGGAACCACTGATTAGCTTTTCTTTAGCCTTACCAACCAGTTTCAACGAATCAACATTAAAATAAACTGGTTCATTATCTGCCCCAATCAGTATTTTTTTATACACCGGCTTGGCAATAGCAACGTCATCTAAAATACTGTATTGATCAGAGATCGCTTTGGGATCCATGGTTGGATCAAAATCCAACTCAAACCACAAATGCAAACCATACTCACGGTGTTTGGCTTCATGTTTTATTGAAAAAGGAAAGACACGCTGAATGCGTTTAATGCCAAATCCTTCATTTAATGCGTCAATGGACTCAATGCCTAATGAGTTCGTATTTGATTGCGCATGAGCGGCTTTTAATTGTGTTACTTCCTGAAGGTTTTCCTTCTTCAGCTTAATACGGATTTTGCCTTTGACAAAATCGTTCTGTATATCGTTTGATACCTGCGCATTAACAAATGATGACAGTACCAATAAAAATGTTATAATGATATATGATAATGAATGTCTCATTTGCTTATTCCTCCCTCTTTATTTCGCGTACGTAGCGTACTGAAAAATTTGAATACAAGGCCGATGTTTCTTTAACGACAGAGTTGTAGTTATCAAAGAACATGAACAGGCACCCCCCGGTATTCGGATCGTAGTCATTGGTCCATAAGTAGCCCAGCTGATCCTGATCTATAAAATAATCTTTGTTATTGACCACATTTCCACTGTAAAAAAGCATACCGCCAAATGTGAGATCCATTCCTTTTTCGCCTCCATCAATTAATTTAGGCATCGCCAGGTTTTCACCACCCATGGCTTCAACCAAATCCTGATAATCCTTAAGACTTGGAATACGCCAGCCTTCAGGAGCCCATTGGTAGGCAGCCACATAATTATACAGACGCCCGTAATACTTTTTATCTTCTTCCGATTCTACCGGATGGCCTTCACGTATGTAAGCCTGAGCAGCCTGACCGTAATAGAATGACCAGGCGATGTCAGTCGGTTGACTGTAGTAATTGAAATTTTCGGCAAACCATTCCAGTCCGTTTATTTCTACAGTATGATAGAGTTGCCCATCGCGCTCATCAATAAACAAGCCCCATTTATCGCGGAAGTGAATGTTAACGGTATCAACGGATGTACGACCGTCTAATTCAACCATCCATTCCAATAAATAATCTTCCATGGCTTTGCCTTCAAATAAGGAATTGGCATGGGCATTCATATACACCTGGCCACCGTCACCATCTACCAGTTTCCACTGTCCAGTGGCACCAGCTGGTAAAAAAGCCTCCAGGGCTGTGTATTTAATCTCGTCTTCTACTCTATTCCTGATATATCGTCGATCGGTCCCGGCATCGGCGCGCAGGGTATCGGTTGTAAAAATTATCTCTTTATAACTGAGCTTTGAGCCATATTCAAGGTTCCAACGCAGCTTGTATTTTGTATTTTCAACACCGACAAATTCAGCTTCATATGCTGTTGAATCAAGAAAGTAGCCATTCGCTCCTTCAATGATTTGCCAGTAGCCATTCGCCCCAAATTTAGGTGCTTCAGCATCTAAATAGGCTGAAATATTTTTCGTTAAGGTATCATTCAGGTCGGATAAAATCTTTGGGTTTAAGGCTTTAAAAGATACGGTAATCACATCCGCTTCATAGTTATTACCCTGACTCACTTCCCAGCCAATGCTATAGATTTCTCCGGGTTCGCCACGAAAGGTGGTTTCCGGATCATTCACATCATCAAATGCACCATTTTCACCACTATAAATACGCCAGGTACCAACCTGACCATCGGGTGGCATGGCAGCCTGCATAGCTACTTGATAGCCATCGTTTTCAATTTCCAAAAGGCTCTGACCAGCCTCCGGATTAAGATTTATCTCATCATTTTCTTTTGTGCAGTTAACCAGGGTCAATGCCAATAGAAAAATCAGAGAATAAAGATAAGTTGTAGTTTTTTTATTCATTGTTATTGTTTGGAACAGTTATGTCTGATAGATTAAAGAAGGATATCCAAAAATTAATCT
>DIYS01000225.1 GCA_002429115.1 Saccharicrinis sp. UBA6048
ATGGGTGGTGGTAAAGGAGGTTCTGACTTCAACCCTAAAGGTAAGTCTGACAACGAAATCATGCGTTTCTGCCAGGCTTTCATGAGCGAATTGTTCCGTCACATCGGACCTAACACTGACGTACCTGCTGGTGATATCGGTGTTGGTGGTCGTGAGATCGGTTACTTATTCGGTCAATACAAGAAGCTTCGTAACGAGTTTACTGGTGTGTTAACTGGTAAAGGAGCTGAATATGGTGGTTCATTGATTCGTCCTGAAGCAACAGGTTTTGGAGCTATCTATTTCGTACGCGAAATGTTAGCTACTAAAGGTGAAACAATGGAAGGGAAAACAGTATCAGTTTCAGGTTTCGGTAACGTAGCTTGGGGTGCTGCTTTAAAAGCTGTTGAATACGGAGCTAAAGTAGTTACTATTTCTGGTCCTGATGGATATGTTTACGATCCGGAAGGAATCTCAGGAGAGAAGATTGATTACATGTTAGAGCTTCGTGCTTCTAACCAGGATATCGTTGCTCCTTACGCTGAGAGATACCCAGAAGCAACTTTCTTCGCAGGTAAGAAGCCTTGGGAGCAGAAAGTTGATATCGCTATTCCTTGTGCAATTCAGAACGAATTGAACGAAGAAGATGCAAAAACTTTGATTGCTAATGGTTGTCAGGTGATTGCAGAAGCATCTAACATGGGATGTACTGCAGAAGCAGCTTTCTTAGCAACTGAGAAGATTGGATTCGCACCAGGTAAAGCAGTTAATGCTGGTGGTGTAGCTGTATCAGGTCTTGAAATGACTCAGAACAGCATGCGTTTGAACTGGACTGAAAAAGAAGTGGATGATCGTTTAGATCAGATCATGACCAGCATTCACAATGCATGTGTGAAATATGGAACAGAGCCAAACGGCAAAGTTAATTACATCAAAGGAGCTAACATTGGCGGTTTTGTGAAAGTGGCCGATGCAATGATTGCTCAAGGTGTTGTTTAATTTTTCTGAATGCAACAAATATAGGCCGTCTCCTCCCCGGGACGGCCTTCTTGTAGCCAAAAAAATACAAAATCATGTGTTGAAAAGTAACAATCTCCGGAAACATTGGTAGTTTTGCGGTTCAAATAAAATGATACAACGTGATTGATACACATTCACACATATACTTATCTGAATTTGATGAAGATAGGGATGAAATGATTCAGCGGGCCAGGTTGGCTGGACTTGAATCGATATTAATGCCTAATGTTGATGAAACAACAATCGAATCCATGCATCAATTAGAAGATGCTTATCCCGATTATTGTTACTCGATGATGGGAATTCATCCAACTTCGATCAAGTCAGATTACATACAAGCACTTAAAAATATTGAGCCATTGCTCGATCAACGAAAGTACATTGCGATCGGCGAAATAGGGATTGACCTGTATTGGGATAAAACCTACAAGCATGAGCAAATGTGCGCTTTCGAAGAGCAAATTATCTGGGCTAAGAAAAGGGCATTACCAGTGGTGATTCATTGTCGTGATGCTTTCTCAGAAGTATTTGAGGTGGTAGAAAAGCAATTAGATGATTCGCTCTTTGGCGTCTTTCATAGCTTTAGTGGTGATGAAAAGCAGGCATCCCGGGTAGTAGAGTATGGAACATTTAAGTTGGGGATTAACGGGGTGGTCACTTTTAAAAATACCAACCTGAGAGATGTACTAAAAACAGTACCACTCAATAAGCTTATTTTAGAAACGGATGCACCTTACCTGGCTCCGGTGCCAAAAAGGGGAAAGCGCAATGAGCCTGCTTATATTGAAAAAGTAGCAGAAACATTGTCGCAAGTGTATAATCAGGATATAAAAGAAATTAAATTGCAAACCAGCGCCAGTGCGCGCGAATTGTTTGCCATATAATATTAAAGGAGGTAAAATGGAAGAAAGAAAGATATTAATTATATACACTGGTGGTACCATCGGTATGGTAATTGATCCGGAAACGAACTCGTTGGTTCCATTTGACTTTGAAAGTATCTCAAAGCAAGTTCCCGAATTACGAAGGTTTGATTTTCAGGTTAAAAGTATTTCTTTCGAGCCCCTTATTGATTCATCCGACATGCACCCTGAAATATGGGGTAAGCTCGTTGGTATGATTGAAGAAAACTATTCATTATTTGATGGGTTTGTTATTCTTCACGGTACAGATACAATGGCATACACAGCCAGTGCCCTAAGTTTTATGCTGCAAAACCTTAAGAAACCAGTTGTATTAACAGGGAGCCAGTTACCATTGGGTATGATTCGTACAGATGGAAAGGAAAACCTGATAACCGCACTGGAAATTGCAGCTGCGCAGAAAAATCGTCAGGCACTTGTTCCGGAAGTGTGTATTTATTTTAAAGATAAATTGTTCAGGGGGAATCGGACAACTAAGTATAATGCAGAGCATTTTCACGCATTTCGTTCGGACAACTATCCTCCTTTGGCAGAAGCAGGTATTCATCTAAAGTATAACTATCCCTACATTCGCTACACCACATTGAATGGAACCTTCAGAGTGGCCAGGAAAATGGATACCAATGTTGCTTTATTGAAGATATTCCCTGGAATCAATCAGGATGTTGTAAGAGCCGTATTAAACGCGCCAAATATTAAAGCGGTTGTGTTGGAGACTTATGGTTCAGGAAATGCGCCAACGAAACAATGGTTCTTAGATGAAATTAAAGAAGCCTTAGATCGTAATTTGATCATTTTAAACGTTACGCAATGTCTGGCAGGTAGTGTGGAGATGTGGCGTTACGAAACGGGCGTTCACCTTCTGGAGTTAGGCGTTGTGAGCGGTTATGATATGACAACAGAGGCAGCAGTAACAAAATTGATGTATTTGTTGGCTAATTGCTCTTCCAATGAGGAAGTTAAAGCTGAATTGAATAAATCGTTGCAGGGGGAAATACACATTTAAAGTGGTACAACTTGATATCTGTTAAAAATATGTTGATATTACCTAATGGGTTAGTTGGGTAAGGTGTTGATTTTGTGAGTGAATGGACTGGTTAATAAAAAATGAATTTTTGACTAATCAAGACAAAGACTCATTCTTTCGGCAATAACGAAATTTAACAGATCAAAGTTTGTAATTGACTTTTTTTTTGTAATTTGCAACCCTGAAAAAATAAAGGGTTTGAACCTTTTTTGTAACTTGTATATTATGATGGAAAAGGGGAAAACATTAAACTATTTTGAGTATTAACAATACTAATACAAATCAAAATTTTTAGCAGACTATGAAAAAGCTATTTGCGTTTTTAGCAGTATTTGGAATGCTGAGTTATGGTGCCAATGCCGTATATGCTCAGGAAGAAGAAAGTGTAGCTGGCGAAGCTACAGAACAAGTTGCTGAGGAAACTCCAGCAAGTGAAGAGCCTGCGATGGCTGTTGAGGAAACTACTCAAGCTGAAGCTCCTAAGGGCATTCACAAGCAGATTAAAGCAAAATTCATCGAAGGTGGTGCAATGTTTATGAGCTTTGTACTATTAGCGTTGATTTTCGGTTTAGCAATCTGTATCGAAAGAATCATTTATTTGAACTTAGCTTCTACTAACACGAAGAAGTTGCTTCAAAACATTGAGAATGCGTTGAATGATGGTGGTGTTGAGGCAGCTAAAGAAGTATGTCGTAACACAAGAGGTCCTGTGGCTTCTATCTTCTATCAAGGTCTTGATCGTTTTGACGAAGGTATCGAGGTAGTTGAGAAATCAGTTATTTCTTACGGTTCAGTTCAGATGGGTCTTTTAGAAAAAGGTTTAACTTGGATTTCATTGTTTATCGCACTTGCTCCTATGCTTGGTTTTATGGGTACAGTAATCGGTATGATCGAAGCCTTCGATAACATCCAGGCAATGGGTACTATTTCTGCAACAGCAGTAGCAGGTGGTATTAAAGTGGCGTTGATTACTACGGTATCTGGTTTGATCGTAGCTATCATCCTTCAGGTATTCTACAACTACATCGTATCTAAAATCGATGGTATTGTAAATACTATGGAAGATGCTTCTATCTCTCTACTAGATATCTTGGTAAAATATAACATGAAAAAATAATTGTCATTATGACTAAGCTTTCGAAAATTTTAAATATTGTATTATACCTGTTGATAGCTATTACTGCGGTATTCGCCGGACTATTCTATTTCGGCGGTGAGATACCGGGGGAAACTTATACAACACCAGTGTATACAGATTCTGTACTTAACTGGGCTAAGTTGTTAATTTATATCACAGCAGGTGTATCACTATTATTTGAAGTGTTCCACTTAGTATCAAATCCTAAAAATGCAGTTCGTTCATTGATTTCAATTGCTATTTTAGGTGTAATTGTACTTGTGGCGTATAGTTTGTCAGATGACACTCCACTTCATTTAATAGGTTATAATGGTCCTGACAACGTTCCTAGCATGTTAACCATGGCTGGTACTATGCTTTATGGAACATATCTTCTGTTTGGAATTGTAATTTCCGCAATTCTTTATACAGAGTTATCACGTCTGTTTAAATAAATGGCCCGATCCTTTAAGGATCTTAAAAATTAATTGTCTATGGCAAAAAGAGATGTACAAGAGGTTAATGCAGGGTCAATGGCAGATATTGCTTTCTTGTTACTTATCTTCTTCCTGGTAACCACTACAATGGATACTGATACTGGACTAGCAACACTTCTTCCGCCACCGGTTGAAGAAGAGCCTGAAGATACACCTCCTGTAAAGGAGCGAAATGTATTTACGGTGCTAATTAACAGCCAGAACCAGTTACTTGTTGAAGGTAAACCAATGGAGGTAAGCGAACTAACAGAAGCAGCTAAAGAATTTATTGTCAATCCAAACGACGATGAGAATCTTCCTGAAAAGAATGTTAAGGAAGTTGAATTCTTTGGGCCGGTTGAAGTTAGCAAGGGTATTATATCTCTGCAAAATGACCGTGATACAGAATATCAGACATATCTTTTAGTTCAGAATGAGCTTCAGAGAGCTTATAACGAATTGAGAAGTGATTTGTCGAAACGTAAATTTGGTAAGGAATATAATGAATTGGAAGACGAAGAGAAAAAAGCGATTCGTCAGATTTATCCAAGGAAAATTTCCGAGGCAGAACCTAAAAATATAGGAGGTAACTAGTATGGCAAAGTTCAGAAAAAAGAAGAGCGGAGGCCAAACAGCTATTAACACGGCCTCGTTACCAGATATCGTATTTATGTTACTTTTCTTCTTTATGGTGTCAACAACTATGAAGGAGGTAGATTTAAAGGTAACTGTGAAGCCTGCTCAGGCAACTGAGTTGGTAAAGCTAGAGAAGAAAGAGTTGGTAACATTTATTTATGTAGGTGTTCCGGCGAAGAAGTTCCAGAGCCTTTATGGTAGTGAGCCTCGTATTCAGTTAAATGATGCTTTTTCTTCAGTTTCTGACATTCAAAGTTATATCGCTCAGTCGCGTGACAATATGAGTGAAGCTAACCAGTCTAAGATGATTACATCTATTAAGGCTGACAGAGAATGTCCAATGGGTATTATCACTGATATTAAGCAGGCTTTACGTAAGGCTGCGGCATTGAAGTTGAATTACTCAGCAGCAGAATTAGCTACTGACAGATAATAAACATGTTATCTAAATATAAAGGGAAGTCGTTTTGGCTTCCCTTTTTTTGTGCATACGCAGAGATTATATTGTTATTCATTCGTTGATAATGATATATGATTCTCCTCCCAGTACGGTTTAAACTGCTCGATAATAAAGTGCTTCCAGACATTCTCTATTACTTCAGGCCAATCTTCCTTAAATTCGCCCGCCCCGTGCACCTCAACCTTTAAAATTGTTGAATCATTCATTTCTGTGATGTGATATGTCGTAACCAATGTAAGAGCATGGCCAGCTAAACCTAACGGACCTTCCATGCGCAATAGTTTGCCTCTCTGTGCAGCTGTAACAACTGCGTGTTGCACCCCATCACCGGATTCATCAAATATTTCATAAAAACCACCGCCTGGTTTAGGTTCGAGGTATAATTGATGTGGATTACCTGAGAATGTATGATCCCACCAGGGACTAATATCGCCCGTTAAGTTATTATATACATCAATTGAGCTACCCGGTAATTTGGTTTCGATTGAGAATGAAAAGAATTGATTTTGTGCATGTTCTTTTTTATTTCCACAGGCAAATGCAAAAAAGACCGAAACGAATAGAAAGTATTTCATCGTATTAGTTTTGAATATAGATTAGAATAACACCCGATAAAGTTGGATGTTTATCGGGTGCCATTTATTCTATTTTGATAATTGGGATACTAAACAGCGCCTTGTGCTATCATAGCATCCGCAACTTTAACAAATCCTCCAATATTTGCTCCATCTACGTAATTGACGAAATTGTTGTCTTTAGCTCCATATTGACAACAGGTATTGTGGATACTCTGCATGATGGTCTGTAAGCGATTATCAACTTCTGCTCTTGTCCAGTTTAAACGCATGCTGTTTTGTGTCATTTCAAGACCTGATACAGCCACACCTCCTGCATTCGCGGCTTTGCCCGGTCCAAATAAAATGCCTTTATCTATAAACACTTGGATAGCCTCTGGTGTAGATGGCATGTTGGCACCTTCAGAAACGCACATGCAGCCATTGCTAACTAACGCGATTGCTTCGGTTTCGTTGATTTCATTCTGGGTCGCACTCGGCAGAGCAATATCAGCAGTTTCCAGCCAAGGTCGTTCGTTTTCAACGTATTTAGCACCAAATTTTTCAGCGTATTCCTTAATTCGGCCTCGTTTATTATTTTTCAGATACATAACAAACTTCAGCTTTTCGTAATCAATGCCATCAGGATCGTAAATGTATCCACTCGAATCGGATAGTGTTACTACCTTACCACCCAAATCATTTACTTTTTCTACAGTGAACTGAGCTACATTACCCGAACCTGAAACAAGTACAGTTTTTCCTTTAAAGCTTTCACCTCTTGTTTTCAACATTTCCTGGGCAAAATACACATTACCATATCCGGTGGCTTCAGGACGAATCAGGCTGCCACCCCAGTTTAATCCTTTGCCGGTAAGTACACCAGTAAACTCATTGACGATGCGCTTATATTGTCCGTACATGTAGCCAATTTCGCGGCCTCCAACGCCAATGTCACCAGCCGGAATATCAGTATTAGCACCTATATGACGATAAAGTTCTGTCATAAAACTCTGACAAAAACGCATTACTTCGTTATCAGACTTACCTTTTGGGTCAAAGTCGCTGCCACCTTTACCACCACCCATTGGCAATGTGGTCAGGCTGTTTTTGAAGACTTGCTCAAAAGCTAAGAACTTTAGTATGCCAAGATTAACCGTTGGGTGAAAACGCAGTCCGCCTTTGTATGGGCCAATGGCGCTATTCATTTCAATACGAAAACCCCTGTTCACACGCATAAGTCCCTTGTCGTCCACCCATGGCACCCTGAACATGATAATACGCTCTGGCTCAACGATGCGTTCAAGAATTCGGGCATGTTTATACTTTGGATTTTCTTCCAGGAAATGATCCAGTGAGAGGGCTACCTCATGTACGGCTTGATGAAACTCTGGTTCAGCGGGATTTTTGGCTATGAGCCCTGACATAAAAGCTGATGTGTCTAATGATGAAGTTTGTGACATAATGTTGATAATTTGAAGGGTTGATAATAAGCGTCCGTTATAAATGACAATTTGTAAATCAATATTCCCTTTGTCACTTCCAATACACAAATCAGGATTATGGCATAAATTAATTTTAGAAAAGTTACGTAATAAATTATTGATAATAAAGAGCAAGCATAAAGGATTGTGTTGCTCAATATTCTCAGTTTTCTTGCAGAGACTAATAAAGTTTACGAACTTATTCTTGTAAAAACACTGTTATGCCAGTTAATCCTTATAGTACAAATCCTTTTTATTCGAGTTCGGCAAAGGCGATTCATGTATTGGAGATTGTGGTTAAAATCTTTCAGCATGATAATCCCATTGATGAAACCATTGAAGATTTAGCGGATTTGTTGGTGAATGCTTTCGTGTATGAAGATATTGGTATTCGTATATTATTTAAGGAGATCGATGTACAAAGGAATTACGCCGAAAAAGGTATTGGATTAACCGAGCGATTTGGTACGATAGATGGTGACAATGGATCAATTGATGTGTATTACAATGAGGAACATGCTTCCATTGATGAAGGGCCTTTTTCAAGAGAAGAGCGAATGATGTTAAACCAGATAACGCGTATGTTGGCGGGTTACATCAATCATATTATTGCCGAACGTACCCATTCCGAATCGTTGGAGCGACTCAAGGAACTATCTACCATCAATCAGACAACCCGTATTGTTAACGAGGGCAAATCAATTAATGATGTGCTTCAGCAAATTGTTTTCGTAATACCCAATGGCTGGCAATATCCTGATTTTGCAGTGGCCCGAATTACTTATAAAAACGTATCGTTTGTATCGGAAGAATTCAAGGAAACAGAATGGGTTCAGACACAACGATTTCAAACATCTGATGGAGCAAGTGGGTCAATTGATGTGTTTTATTTAAAACGATTTCCTTCTTTGCGAGGGGATCCGTTTTTGCTTGAAGAACGCGATTTGTTAATCAACTTATCACGTTTAATAACGGATTTCCTGAATTCTAAATTGGCTGCTTACGAGAAGTTTGAGCGTCAGGAACGGGTGAAAGAGCTTAAGGTGATTAATGAAACAACACGCGTTATTGCCCAAAACATGCCCCTTCATTATACCTTAACTAAAATTGTAGAACTGGTGCCGCCCGGTATGCAGCATCCCAATTATTCGGTGGCTCGAATCGTGTTAGGGGATCATGTTTTTGTCAGTAAAAACTTTGTTGAAACACCATGGGTGCTGCGTCATAGTTTTGAAACTATAAATGGCCGTAAGGGTGCCATTGAGATTTTTTATCTGCAGGAATTGGCCAAAACTAAAGAAGAGCTATTTTTAAATGAGGAAAACGACCTGATCAGAAATCTTAGTAATTTAATTGTAGCTTACCTAAACAGTCAGGATGCCCTTAATCTGATTCAGCAAAAAAATCACCAATATAAAAAAGTAAATGGTCCTTCAAAAGATCCGGCCAGCACAAGCAAATACCTGTTGCAGAATTTTATGCATCACAATAATGCAGCACGCGATATATATCATGACTTGATGCCCTTCCGTGTCAAAGAAATTCTGCTCGTAGCTACTCTCTATGATGCTTTTGCCATTGAAAATGAAGGACGATTCTCTGAACAGGTCATGGGCGAATTTTACCATTTTCATTTATCTCTTTTGCCTCGTGTAACTGGCGTTACCACCTACGAAGAAGCCATCGAAAAGCTAAATGAAAAGCACTTCGACCTGATAATTGTAATGGTAGGGGTGGATAAAAAAGCGCCAATGAGCTTAAGTCGTAAGGTGAGAAAAGATTTTCCTTACATCCCGATTTTTATGCTTTTGAACGATGATGGAGATATTCCATATTTTCAGGCCAGGCAGCGCGAGCTGGGTGTTCTCGATGAGATTTTTGTCTGGAATGGCGATCCAAAAGTTTTCTCGTCAATGGTCTTTCATCTGGAGGACAAAGTCAATGTTGAGAACGACACCGAAATAGGTTTGGCACGCGTTATTCTGTTGGTTGAAGATTCTGTGCGTTACTATTCAAAATATTTGCCTTTACTATATGCCAGTGTACTCGAACAAACCAAGCGATTAATTGACGATGTGCGCAATGATGAGCTGTACGGGGTGCTTCGACTTAAAGCGCGACCAAAGGTATTACTGGCCAGAACTTACGAAGATGCCTTAGAGATATTTGAAAAGTACCGCGATTATTTGCTCTGCCTGATATCTGATGTTGAATTTTCGAGACACGGACAGTTGGATAGTAACGCCGGTTTTGAATTGGTGAATTATGCCAAAGGAAAAATTAAAGATTTACCGGTTATTTTACAGTCATCGAAAATCGAATATTCGCAGGATGCTTACGAGTTGAAAACTGTTTTTATCAACAAGTATTCCGAAAGCCTTATCCAGGATATAAAGAAGTTTATCAGTCATTATCTGGGTTTTGGTAATTTTGCTTTTAAAGATGCCAATGGGCGAACAATAGCTGTTGCCAGTAACCTGAAAGAGTTTGAACGTACCTTGCGCAGAATTCCTGAAGAATCGATTGTTTATCACGCCCGAAAGAATCATTTTTCATTGTGGCTTATGGCCAGAGGGGAGATCAAAATTGCCCGTAAGATAGCACCTTATCGAATTACAGATTTTGAAGATGCAGAAGATATACGTTCCTATTTGCTAAAAATGATCTCGCGGCACAGAGAGGAACAGAGTCATGGTAAGGTCATTGATTTTGATGAAGTTGAGACGATCGGCAATACGAATATCATATCAATTGCTGATGGCTCATTGGGAGGAAAAGGACGTGGCTTGTCGTTTATCAACACTTTACTGTTCAACTTTGATTTCGCAACACATGCTCCGGGAATCAATATTCGTACACCTAGAACCACCGTTGTTGGGACCGATGAGTTTGAACGATTTATGGATACGAATAACTTCGGTGATCTGATTTATAGAGATCTAAATTACGATCAGATTAAAGAGCTGTTTGTCAAAGGAGCATTGTCGCCAGTATTGGTCAATCGACTTAAGCGTTTGCTGGTGATATTTAATAAACCAATTGCAGTTCGATCGTCGGGCTTGTTAGAAGATAGCCAGAAGCAACCATTTGCAGGTGTTTTTGCTACCTATCTTTTGCCAAATAATAATTCCAGCCTGGACAAGCGTTTAGAGGATTTGTGCAATGCTGTAAAATTGGTTTATGCATCTGTATTTAGTGAAAATGCGCGTGCTTTTACAAAAGCCATTGATATAAAGATTGAAGAGGAGAAAATGGCAGTCGTTATACAAGAGGCTGTAGGGCATCAGTACGAAGATGCGTTCTATCCGCACATAAGTGGTGTAGCACAATCCTATAATTATTATTCATTCAGCCATATGAATCCAGAGGATGGATTCGCCGTTATTGCTCTTGGCTTTGGAAAATATGTGGTCGATGGAGAAAAGGCTCTGCGTTTTTGTCCGGTATATCCTGATTTAGATAATAACTCGGCAAAAGATCAATTTAAAAATTCGCAAACGGAGTTTTATGCGATCGATATGCATTCGGATCAGATTGATCTCATGGAAGGCGAGACGGCCGGGCTGATTCGCCTGGATGTAATGGATGCTGAGATGCACGATAACCTGAGACATCTGGCATCGGTATATGATGTGGATAATGATACAATACAACCGGGACTGGATTCTGCCGGACCAAGAATTTTGAATTTTGCCAACATTTTGAAGTTTGATTATATACCGCTGGCCAAAAGTATTGAGGTTGTATTGGATGTGGTGAAAGAAGCCATGGGGGCGCCTGTTGAAATAGAATTTGCAGTGGACCTGACCAAAGATAAGAATGGCAAGGCAACATTTTATTTGCTGCAGATAAAACCTTTGATGGGAGGCGCTCAAAACTACTCGATTAATATGAAAAATATTAACACTGATGATGTTATTCTCCAGTCGACTCAAAGTATGGGTAATGGTAAAAACAAGCACATAGCGGATGTGATTTACGTTGACAAGGATCGTTTTGACAAAAGTAAGACGCGTGAAATGGCCAACGAGATTGAAGAACTCAATCGCAAAATGAAACTGGAAAACAGGCAGTATATTCTGGTCGGGCCAGGACGATGGGGGACGCGCGATCCATGGATTGGTATTCCTGTCAACTGGAACCAGATTTCAAATGCTAAAATGATTGTGGAAACAGATATGGTCGATTATCCGTTAGAAGCTTCGTGTGGTTCACATTTTTTCCACAATGTTACATCCATGAAAGTGGGTTATTGTTCCATACAGCAAAAAGACGCCGATGCATTTATCAAATGGGAGGAGATTAACAAGCAAAAGCTCGTTCGTAAAACAAACTTTTTTAATCATGTTCGGTTTAATAAACCGTTAATCATGCGCATGGATGGTAAGAAACGAAAAGCAATTGTTACATTAGGTGAGTGAAGTGTGAATTCCATCATGCAATATAATAATCAGACTAACAGGAAAGTAATTCATGAATAAAGCGATTAATCTACAACACGCGAACTTCTTTGCAGAAACACCGTTTGGACGGCTGATGCAAAACCGTATTCATAAGGTTTTATTAATCTGTAGCGGCTACGATTCGTTTATGCTGGACGAAGACGGGCGAATTGATGAGCAGATATTTAATGAATATGTGTCACTCAACCTTCGTTACCCGCCTCAATTTATTCATGTTGAAACTTCAGAAGAAGCCCTGGATGTATTACAGAACGAGCAAATCGACCTGGTAATTACCATGCTTAGTATTGGTGGCATGGATCCTTTTTCGATGGCCAAACAGGTGAAAGCTTTTGATGAAACGATTCCTATTGTTGTACTTACGCCATTCTCACGCGAGGTGTCTGTTCGTATGAGTCGTGAGGATACCAGTGCGATTGATTATATTTTTTGCTGGCTGGGCAATGCCGATATCATGTTAGCTATTATCAAACTGATAGAGGATCAGATGAATGTGCGGCACGACGTTGAGGAAGTGGGTGTTCAAACAATTTTATTGGTTGAAGATTCCGTTCGTTTTTACTCCAGTTATCTGCCATTGATTTACCGTATAGTCCTTACTCAGGCCAAAAAGTTTATGGACGAAGGGCTGAATGAGCACCAGAAAATGATGCGAATGCGAGGTCGTCCAAAGATACTTCTGGCGCGTAATTACGAGGAAGCACTGGATCTTTATACGAAATATGAGTCTAATTTATTGGGTATTATATCCGATGTTTCCTATAACAAAGAAGATGTAAAAGACACTGAGGCAGGGTTGAAGTTGGCAAGGTATGTTAAGGGACGAAACAAATATATGCCTTTTCTGCTTCAATCGTCAAACAGAAGCCTGGAGGGAGAAGCCAAGCAGCTTAGAGTGGCATTTGTATACAAGCATTCATCATCACTCTTGAGGCGATTAAAACAATTCCTGAACAAGTACCTGGCCTTTGGAGATTTTATCTTTGTTGATCCCGTTACTCAGGTTGAGGTGGGAAGGGTAAGTAGTCTTAAGCAGTTACAGGAGCGCTTATTCAGTATACCTGACGATTCGCTAATGTACCATTTTAAGCGAGATCATGTTTCAAAGTGGCTCAATGCCCGCGCTTTATTTGCTGTTGCAGAGGTTATCAGGCATTTGAAAGTTGAGGATTTTGAGAATCTCGAAGCCACTAAACACTTCCTTCATGACACCATTGCGAATTACCGATACAGCAAAGGGCGTGGGATTATTGCCAAGTTTTATCGTGAGAAATTCGACGAGTACCTGACTTTTACAAGGATTGGTGATGGTACCATCGGAGGAAAAGCAAGAGGGTTGGCATTCCTCAACCTCTTGATTAAAAAGTATAATGCTTTTCATGTGTTTGATAATGTAGTTGTTACTATTCCACGTACGGTTGTGTTAAGTACCGATGTGTTCGACGAGTTTATGGAAATGAATGAGTTGTACCCCATCGCCTTATCCGAAGCTTCAGATGAAGAAATTCTGGATGCATTTGTAGCAGCTCAGTTACCGTCGCGCATACATGATGATTTGTTGAAGTTTATTTCGGTATGTGCACGACCTGTGGCCATTCGTTCGTCCAGTGTTCTGGAGGATAGTCACTATCAGCCTTTTGCAGGGATATATTCAACCTACATGATTGCCAGGGCTGAAAGTAATGAATTGATGCTAAACCAGTTGAGTGACGCGATCAAATGTGTTTATGCATCCGCATTTTATAACTCTAGCAAACGCTACATGGAAGCCACAATGAATGTGATTGATGAAGAACGCATGGGTATTGTGCTTCAGGAAGTTGTTGGGCAACAACATGGCGATGTGTTTTACCCTACCATCTCAGGCGTTGGTCGTTCCATGAATTTTTATCCCATTGAGCCTGAAAAAGCGGAAGATGGTACAGTGAATGTTGCTATGGGGCTTGGAAAGCACATTGTAGAAGGTAGCACTTCACTTCGTTTTTCGCCAAAATATCCAAAGAAGGTTCTTCAATTGTCAAGCACCGACATGGCCGTGAGGGAAACGCAAAAGAACTTCTTCGCATTAGACCTAAAGTCATCGAGCTTTAAACCGGCTGTTGATGATTCTATTAATATCGTAAAGCTGGATTTAAAAACGGCAGAAGCACATGGTACCTTGCGTTGGCTTGGATCGGTGTATGATTATAACAACCATATGATCCGCGATGGACTGTTGGCGAAAGGACTTCGTATTGTCACCTTTGCCAATGTGCTGAAGTACGATGCTTTTCCTTTGGCCGAGATCGTAAAGCATGTTCTGGAAATTGGTCAGAAGGAGATGAACCAGCCCGTTGAAGTTGAATTTGCAGTAGATTTGCAGCCGCCAGCCGGGCATCCTTATGTTTTTTACCTTTTGCAGATACGTCCAATTGTCGATTCAAACGAGAGTATTTCTGAAAAGCTGGAAGAAGTCGAGCCGAAAAATACGCTTATCTATTCCAATTCTGCATTAGGAAATGGCATTATTGGTGGTGTTAGAGATGTAATTTACATTAAGCCCGATGTTTTTAATCCAGCAAATAATACCAAGCTGGTGCCAATCATTGAAAAGCTGAATGCGCCTTTTCACCAGAATCAGGAGCCATACATTCTGATTGGGCCGGGACGATGGGGCTCACAAGATCCATGGCTGGGTGTCCCTGTTAAGTGGACACAGATTTCAGGTGCCCGCGTGATTATCGAAACAGGCCTGGAAAACTACCGGGTAGATCCAAGTCAGGGAACGCATTTCTTTCAGAATTTAACCAGTCTGAGGGTTGGTTACTTTACTGTCACGCCAAGTATCGGTGACGGTTATATTAATATGGATTACCTCGATGCGTTGCCTGCTGAGTATGAAGATGAATTTATCAGGTACGTAAAAGTTCCTTACGAATGCAGTATTAAAATTGATGGCAAGAAAGGAATAGGTATTGTTACCTTGCCTGAAGAGTCAACAGCTGGTGGGAAGGATGAGCTGAATTCAGACTATAGTTTGCAATAAAGACAGGATGTATTATACGAGAAAGGGATATCCAAAAACAAAATCGTTCATCGAGCGTAGCCGAGATGAAATTTTAATTGAGTCAATTATCAATGTGTATTCACTTCGACTCCGCTCAGTGAACGAATTCTTACTGTGTTTTCGGACAGCCGCTTCTTCTTTGTTTATATTATTTCCTAATTTTCTTTTGGAATGATTAGAGGCAAGCCTTCATTAAGGGATGCGGATACGTGTGTGTAGATATATCCATCAATTTGATAAAACTGAGTAGCAACTTTAGGGCTGATTTTCTTTTTATAGGTTTTGTAATACTTCATGCGCAGAGCTATTCGCTTCTTTTGGCTTTTGTATAAAGCGTTAATCTTTTTATCAAGCTCTTCTGCAGTTAGGTTGTCTCCTTTCTGCATAATTCTTTTAAGCAAATCAATTCGTTCATTACTCAACGGCTTTAGTTCTGCTTCATAAGCATCATATATTTCCCAGAAAAGATCCGCTTCACTTGTTTTAAGTTCTATATTCTGGGCAAAAAATACTTTGATTTCAGATTTTAAAATGGAACTAATTAATCCAATTTCCTGATCAGTAACCTGACTAACAGAAGTTAAGCTGGTAGAGGCTAATACGATAAAAGATAATAACAGTTTTCTCATAATTATTTCGTTAAGTTTATTTGTAGATTATTAAACCAAAAGTGTTATTAGTTTGTTTTCGGAATGTCATTAATTTTTGAACAAACGCTGAATAACAAAAATATAAAAACTTTGAACTGACTGGGTGAAAGATCAATTTTATTAAATAAATTAGCATCGCAAACCACAAAAACAATTAATTATATGAAGACTTACGTGAATTTTTTAATGGTAATAATGCTGGTATTTACAGTATTTGCCTGTTATCCCGGAGGGGCTGAGTATGTAGATGAATTGGATACCTCTATAACGAAGTTTGATCCTGATTATAACTTTAATCAATTAGAAGGTAAATATTATCACCTGCCTAAGCAAATTACCCATATTAAAGATGGAAAGAAAGAAGATGATCCTGACCGTACATTTGATGCTAAAATAATGGCACAGGTTAAAAAGCATTTAGAGGAAGATGAAGGACTGCTGCCGGCTGAAGGTGTTGTCGATACAACCTTAGCAGTTGGTATAACTATTATTAAGCAGAATAATATGGGTGTTGGATGGATCCCTGGCGGTGGCTGGTGGGGAGGTTGGTATCCTGGATATCCTGGCTGGGGCTGGGGAGGTTACTACCCTTGGTATCCGGTTTATTACAATTTTAAAACTGGTTCTGTTGTTATTGAGATGGCATCTTACGAAAAGAAAGAAAATAAATTGCCTCCTTTGGTTTATTCAGGTGTGCTGGACGGTCTTATGCAAGGATCAGATAAATATACTGAAGATAGGATATACAGAGGAATTGAGGAAGTATTCAATCACCAACCATTTGAACACCCTATAACTAAAAAGTAATTACCTCAAACTATTAAACAGAAAGACATGAAATTAATGAGAATTCTTATAATAGCTGCACTTGCAATCGTAAGTATTGAGGTAAGTGCACAAACTAAAACAAATGCCTATTACGGCATGGCATTACCAATGGGAGACACAAAAGATTATATTAATCCGACAAGTTTCCGTGGCGCAAATATCGAATTTGAAAAACTGGTTAATCCAAATGTGGGGGTTGGTTTTTTAGTTGGATGGAACACATTCTATGAAGCTAAGGATAGAGATACTTACCCGATTGATAATGGTTCAATCACGAGTAATCAGTATCGCTATTTAAATGCGATTCCAATTCAGGCAACAGGTAAGTATTATTTCGCATCTGATGACGCTGTTATTCGACCATTTGTTGGACTTGCTGGTGGTACCTATTATATGGAGCAGCGTGTTGATAATGGGCTTTTTTCAACGAGCAATAAAGGCTGGACCTGGTCGCTTGCTCCAAAAGCAGGGGTTTTGGTACCATTTAACTTCCGAACAAGCCTGGCAATAAGTGTTGATTATAGTATATCATCTAAAACGTCAGATTTGCCAAGCCACAATTGGTTAGGTATTAATGTCGGATTTAGCTGGGATTATTAAATAGATTGAAAATAAAATAATTAGAAGCGGGTTATGAAAATAGCTCGCTTTTTTTGTGAAAAAAAATAGAGGTTACCTAAGGGTAACCTCTATACACACAGGAATTGTTGGGAGGAAAATAACTCTCATAACATTCCAAAGGTCTTCTTTTAGGCGCTTCGTCCGGTTACCTCTTTGTTATTTCTATTTTAAATAAAGATTACGAATAGAAAATAAGTATAATGACAAAGTGACATTAACTAAGTGGTTGTTTCGGTCAAAATGGCACTAGAGTAATGTATGGTACTGACAATGTGACTTATATGGATGGTTGGCATTATGATTGAAGCAGGATGGTCAGAACAGAAAATAATTAAAAACTTAAAAATAGGAGACTTTATTATGACACTAGTAAGATTTAACAACAGGTTCCCACAGTCAGGTAGTTTATTAAACCACTTTTTTGGACGTGAGTTAATGAGGGATAACGATTGGTTTTATGGAGGCCAATCATACAACACCCCAAAGGTTAATATAGAGGAGACAGATGATGCATTTGCCATCTCAGTTGCCGCACCGGGATTCGAGAAAAAGGACTTTAATGTTGAGCTGGAAAATGATGTTTTAACAATTGAAGTAAAAAAAGAAGTGGCCAATAAGGATAAGAATTATTCACACTTCGAATTTAACTATGGTTCATTTAAGCGCTCATTCACTTTACCTGAAAATAAGGTAAAGGAGTCTAAAATTTCAGCAAAATATGATAATGGAATTTTACATGTGACTCTACCAAAAAAAGATGAAGCGAAAGCTAAACCAAAACGCTTAATTGATATTTTCTAATTTCAGAGAATGCTTTTTCATAATGGATGTAATTTTGAGGCTGCCGAAAGGCGGCCTTTTTTTGTTTGATGAAGTGTATAAGTGTTGTATTCAGCACGGTTGTCTTTATACTGAAACTTAACTACTCTACTTATGAAAAGAATTCAGGTTATCGTATTTCTTCTTTTAGGACTATCGTTAGTGTCGTGTGAACAACTATTGGATGAAGTGATTGATGAAGCACTTTATGGTCATCAAAAAGCCAAATGTGAGGTAGTGCATCAGTCATCTGTTAGAAAACTAACTGAAGGCAAGGCTGTAATGGAGGTGAAAGTTAAGAACAAAGGGCAATTAGATGCCTGCAACCTTACAGTATTTGCAACGCTTAAAAAAGGAGAAATTACTGTAGAAGAGCAAAAGTCTTACATCGGTTATCTTTCTTCCAAAAGTTCCAAAACTGTAACCATCACGTTTAATAAAATCATTTATGGCTCTGAGTATGATTCTGTCGACATTAATCTTTGGTACGATGAAATTGAGCGTGAAGATTATGATGACGATGATGATTGGTAAACCTGGTAACCCGAGTTCATAACCTTTTGTCGTATTCTGTTTAGTACAAGCGTCTTTTTTTACGAGTGTACTTGCCACCAATACTATTTAAAGGATTTGCACTTTCACTACATGGCACAGCAGGGCGTCTTCCACCTGAGCGCATTCTCGATCGTTGGTTAAATTCAAAAATTAAAGATAACTCGTGGGCGCCGGCAGTTGACCAGCCAAGGCTACCGATTGTAATATCATAACTGTATCCGACGCGTAATGGACCAAGATCGTAAGCCAGCAATGCAATAATTGCATCCTGGTTGATGGCAGCACTCTTTTCAGCTCCATTGAAAAATGGTAAGCCTCTGTACCAGATTCCAAGTTCCAAGGGTGAGTTGTGCCAATAGACTCCAACATCAACCTGCTCAAATTGTGCCTGACGTTGGTATCTGAAGCTGGCAGAGAAAGAGCGATTTAAACTTTTACGATGTTTCTTTTCCGACCAGATATTCATTCCTCCAAAAACAGTGTATTTATATTCAGCTCTGGATTCTTCGTTTAAGAAAGTATAATTGGGTTCAGCCAAATGATCCATTGTAAAACCAATCCAATACTTTGGGCTATATAAGAATAATGAAGCGGCCAGATCAATGTAGTGAATCTGATCGTTTGAAAGACGATCGTAGGCTCCACTTGACCCACCAGTTCCCGGAGGCTGGTCTGGGAATATGGTTTTATTGAAGTTGACAGATTTATTGCCATAGGCAAATTGAACCGCCGGAATCATCTGCCAAAACTTAGATAATACGATATTATAGGAATACTGAAAAGCTGCATTGGTGCTGGTTAATCCTGCACTGCCGGCACGATCTTGCATCAAATAAAAGCCAATACCACTATTAAAAGTCGGGAAGAAGTTATCAAATGAGATGGCATAGGTTGAAAAAGCCTGTGATATTTCCGGCCATTGATTCCGGTAATTCACAATTAAACGCCCACCATCTGTAGCACCTGCCAATGAAGGACTCAGGTATAGCGGATTGGCATAGAATTGGGAGAAGTGTGGATCTTGTGCTTTTGCCACAACGCCAATGAATAATAATAGTATGTATAGTATCCTTCTCATCATCTGAATAGTGTTACGTCACCTGTTATTACTTCCATATTACCATTAGAATATATGCATTTGGCTTTCCATACATAAACGCCTCCAGGGCATAGTTTGCCATTGTGGTAACCATCCCAGCCAACTTTTATGTCGCTACTCTCATAAATAATTTCACCCCAGCGTGTATATATTCTCAGTTCGTATTCCACTATGCCTTCATGCATAAATGGATAAAAGACATAGTTCTCCGATGAACCAGCCGTATAATGCCCGCCAGATGGACCAGATGGGTCAGGCGTGAAGGCATTAGGAAATGAAATACTTCCTGCTTCTTCGGCAATAACTGCCTCACGGATGAAGATTTCATCTGTACAACCTTTTTCATTTGCAACACTAAGAGTGACGTCATAAACGCCCGCCTGTTCATACAGGTATTGAATGGAGTGCTCGGTGGATGTATTGCCATCACCAAAATTCCACTGATAGCTGATAGCTCCTTCCGATTTGTTGATAAACGAAACGGTTTCCGGCAGCTTAACAACCGTTGGTCTGACTTCGAAATCTGCCTTTGGCTTGTCATAAACGATAATTTCAACATGATCAGCTTCAACAATACCTCCCGGTCCTTCTGCAAGTAATTTTACCTTGTAGGTACCTGTTGTGTAATAGGTATGTTTAGGTTCTTTTTCAGAGGAGACATTTCCGTCACCAAAATCCCAGAAATAGGTATATGCATCTACACTGTTGTTGTAAAACTGCACTTCCAGTGGAGGACAGCCTTCGCTATTTGGACCATAATCAATAGCCGGTAATGTTGGATAAATGATGATGGATTGCAATAATGAATCGCTACAATTGGCACCGCTTGCCTTCAGCCAGATGTCATAATCACCGGAAACCCCATACATGTGTTGTCCTGGGTGCTTAGCTTCAGAGTATGAATCATCCCCAAAAGACCATTTATAGTCCCAGTTGTCACCTTTAGTGTTGTTTGTAAGCGTAATGGTTGATTCCGGCATCTGAAGTTCATCAGGCGTTACATTGAATTCCGGTACTGGTCGTCTGTAAACAGTTACCGAAGTGCTGGTTTCATCTTTACAACCATAAGCTGATTCGGCCATTAACGAAACCTGATAGGTTTGATCACTGGTTGTGCTGTTAATGTATTCATTATGACCGTTAAAACTTTTGGACGTGTTTCCGTCGCCAAAGTCCCACAAGAAGCTATTGGCTCCAACCGAATTATTTAATAAGCTCTCTAAGTGAGGCGTACAGCCACTTCCACCTTCAGAGATTGCTGCTGTAACTTTTGGGAAAACACTAATAAACTGACTGCTTGAATCCTGACATCCAAAGCTATTTTCGACTACCAGCCAAGGTTTAAATGTTTGTGGTGCCAGTTCATCATTTCTATATAAGTGTTGAATGTTTGAATTGTCGGGATCGGATACTGTATGACCATCGCCAAATTTCCATTTTGAATATGTTGCTCCAGCCGATGTATTATTGAAAGACGCATTGAAAGGTGAGCAGCCTTCGTTTCCATCCAGTGAGAATGAACTCGTTGGTGAAGGTAAGACCATGACTGTCATATGAGATGTGTCTTTACATCCAAATACCGAACTGGTATAAAGCTTAACGGTATAGTCCTTCGCTGTTGATTCTTGATTTTCGAAAACATGATTGGCAATATTAGCACCATCCAGCGTTTGGCCATCACCATAATCCCATAAATAGGTATAAGCACCGGGTTCTGCCAACATCTCAACTTTCAGAGGATGGCAACCTTCGGCAGGTGTTGTATTAAATGAATAGTTAACCAATGGATATACAGTGACGTAATTATTGATTGTATCCTTGCAACCAAAATCATTATTTGCAATCAGTTCCACATTAAATGATTGCACGTAGTGTTCCGCATTCACGAAGTTATGAGATGGATTTGTAAGGTTTGTAGTTTCACCATCACCAAAGTTCCATGTGTAACTAGTAGCGCCATCAGATTCGTTGGTAAACTCAACTGCTACAGGGCTGCATGCGGGTGTATCATCAAAACCAAAGCCAGCAATAGGTGTAGGCAACACTTCTATGTCATAATAGCTGGTGTCGCTACATCCATACGGATTATTAGCAATCAACTCAATGGTATATTCAACTTTGTCATATGTGTAATTGGTAAACGTATGTTTTGGATCGTTTTGATTAGAAATGTAACCATCGCCAAAGTCCCATAAATAACTATCTGAATCTGTTGAGGTATTGCTAAAGGTAACTTCAGTTGGGCTGCACGATTCATCATCAAAAGGCGCTATGCTTGCTGCAGGGACAGGATAAAAATCAATGCTGACCGTATCTCCTGCCAAACAACCAACGTTATCCTCCATCCAGGCGAATTCATAAATGCCCGGTGAGGAAACTGTTACCGTTGTAGTTGCTAAGTCAATGTCTGTAAAGAAAGCCGAACCGCTACCTGAGACTTGCTCCCACATGCCCACTCCAATGTCTTCATTCGCCACTAACAGGTAGTTTAGCGCGCAGGTGTCAGCATCATTCATGACTGTAGGTGTTGGAATCTCAATAAAGGTGATGGTTACCTCATCAACATCAGAACAGCCATTGTTATCTTCAGTCCATGCAAAAACGTAATCGCCATATTGATCAACACTGACAAGAGTATTTGGATTACTAATGTCAGAAAAACTAACTGAACCAGGTCCTGACGTAAGGCTCCATTGGCCTATGCCTACGTATGGAACAGCGTCTAATTTATAACTTAATCCGCAGGCTCTGTCATTGGCACCTGCCTGACTGGCTGGCTGTTCATAAACACTTACATATATGCTATCTACATCCTCGCATCCGTATGAATCACGAACGATGTATTGGTATTTATATAATCCGGGTGTAGACGAATTAAAGACTGGGTTTTCAATATCAGTGGCAGATAGCAGGTCGGTTCGGTCGCCACTCCATTCATGGAAAATGAAGGTGCCTGATCCACCCGTTGGATTTGGTTCTAATGTTTGAGTCACTCCGGAACAAAGTGTTAATTCTTTATTAAGGAATTGAATACTAACAGAGTCGACCTCAATTATTACGGTTTGTTCGTCAAAGCAACCGTTGTTATCTGTAATGCGATAGGTTAATGTATAGGCGCCTTCAGTAACGGTTTCAAATAGTGGATTTTCAATATTGGTATTGTTTAATGGGCTTGTGTCGCCCGACCAAAGATGTGTATATGGGATTGATCCCTCTGATGGATTACCATTAATCTGGAGCTGAGTACCCGGGCACAAATGTGTTTCCGGTCCTGTTGAAACATTAGCCACTGGAGAGTCCAATACAGTTATTGTTGTTGTCCCTGTGGCACTACAGTTATTGCCATCTTCAACATAGTAGCTGATTGTATGTGTTCCTGGGCCTGCAAGTGCAGGATTAAATTCCCCTGTCCATTCGTTGACAATGCCGGGACCACTCCACTGACCACCGGGTGTTGCCGGATTTAAAACTACAGAAACATCGTTTTCGCAAAAAGGTCCAACAGGTGTAATGCTTCCATCAGGATCATCAACAATTAGAATAATTGCGGTTGTAGTTACGGGATCGTAACCTTCATCATAGGGATTACAGTAATTCCAGTTGTTCAGTGTAATTTCAAATTCATCGCCAACGGCTCTGTTATCCGGAACGAAAATTGGGATTGCTTCGTTCCATGGTGCTGTAGGTGCTAAAATTGGTTCACTGGTTACATCAATAGAGCCTGCGTATGGATAAGTTCTTACAACACCGCCCACGGTAGCATTATCAATAAAATTTGATGCACCATTATTCGTTCCGTATATCCATTGAATCCAGCGTTTTCGAAAGTTGGGCTGATCATTTTCATCAGGAGGTACGCAGTTCCATTGGCT
Organism: Saccharicrinis sp. UBA6048; assembly: GCA_002429115.1. Lineage (GTDB taxonomy): Bacteria > Bacteroidota > Bacteroidia > Bacteroidales > Marinilabiliaceae > Carboxylicivirga. The sequence goes on from DIYS01000225.1 coordinate 23,630, forward strand.
ATCATCAATAAAGGTTACACCACCACTATTTCCTACGCATATAGGAAAAACACGTGGGTTAATAGATATTTCCCCACCGTTTTTGTCGTCCATATCCCATACGGTTACCACTTGCTCCTGCACAGAGCTTGTGCATATCGTGCCGTTCACGACTAAAGTAACTGTCGGGTGATAGTTACATTGGTTACCACCTATAGGATAAATATGAGAAGTTGTAACTGACCATTCTTGTGTTGCGGGATCTGTAAGGCTTGCATTTAGGGCTACAGTATTACCATCATCCCAGTCGAACAGCATCTGAACATCGCCAGTACCGCCGTTATCAACGCCTCTGTAAAACACCTCCCATGTTACAGAAACAGGTGCACATAGTTTGTCGGGTACTATATCATTAGCCTTAGAGGTAATACTACACGACTGTGAGTAAGCCCTAAAGCAACTGAAAATAACCAACAACACTATTAAAACTGCTTTATTTTTACCGTCCATAAGCACTTTTAATATTAACCCGAATTCAATTTAAATTTTAAAGCTCAGATTGAAATAAAGAGATGATTTACAAGGAGTAATTTTAGATAAATAGTGAGCTATTTTGATAAAATTTGACGCTGTAAATCAGTTTTTTATTCAAAGCTTAAAAATTCCACTTACAAACAGCAACTTTCTTCGTGTAATCACCTCAAAATAGCCCGCTATTCTTTCGGCAATATACACTTGAAATTTACTACTTGTAAGCGTTCTGAGTTCAAAATTTCAATTAGAACTCGGGTTGTTAATTGTCCTGCTAAAAAATATAGCAGTGTATTATCTTAATTATAGCATCACTATTATTCGTTAATAATTAGGATGACTTATGTCAGGTTTTGGTTTGATTAATTTAAAAGGTGAGTTTAGTCATTTTTTTATTCTCAAAGTGTTACAAAATTTACGACACTGAATTCAAGAAACACTCCCTGGGAAATCCAAATATTACAATTGACTTTCTGTCGGTGTTACGCATGTTTATGCAATTATGTTCCGATAAATAGCAATTATTTCAAAAAATAACTAAAAGGAAATCTACAATGATGAATAAATTAATAGCGAGTGTATTGCCTCATTTTCCAAAGAAATTTGTATGGATTTTTTCTAAGAAATACATAGCGGGAGAGACCGTTGAGCAGGCTATTGAGGCATCTCGGGCGTTGAATGACAAAGGCATTAAAATTACAGTTGATCTCTTAGGGGAATTTATTACCAACATGGATCAGGCGCTTCAAAATAAAAATGATTATTTATCAATAATTGAAAATTTCGAAGCCGATAAAATTGATGGTAATTATTCATTGAAGCCTACCAGTTTTGGACTGCTGATTGATAAAGAAACATGTTATCAGTACATCCGGGAAATTGTTGAGAAAGCAGCAGCTTATAACAATTTTGTTCGTATTGATATGGAAGATTCTAAATGTGTGGATTTAGAGATTGAACTGTTCCGTCGAATTAAAGCTGAATTTCCGAAAAACGTAGGATTGGTTTTCCAGGCGTACTTGAAGCGAACGTATCAGGATCTTGAGGATTTGATGGATATCCATACTGAAGAAACACCTATTAATTACCGCCTTTGTAAAGGTATTTATGTGGAGCCTAAAGAGATTGCTTATAAAGAGTACGAGGAAATTAACGAGCACTATTTAAAGGATCTGGAATATCTGCTTAAGAATAAAGTGTACGTTGGTATTGCAACACATGATCGTAAATTGGTTGAAGGAGCGATGAAAATTATCGAGGAAAATCAGATACCAGGCGATCAGTTCGAATTTCAGATGTTATATGGTGTGACACCTGAATTGAGAAAAGAGATTTTAAGTAAGGGTTATAAAATGCGTGTGTATGTACCGTATGGCAAAGATTGGTTTGGATATAGTACACGTCGATTGAAAGAAAATCCAAAAATGGCATCGCACATCATCAAGTCTTTATTTATTAAAGGCTAGACAATAAACGAAATTAAAGAATATCAAAGGCATCGTATCAATCTGTATACGATGCTTCTTTGTTTTCAATAACTTGTAAGTGTTTTGTATGCTATTGCCAATGGGCAATTAACTTCTGTAAATACTTAATCGCCTGTAGAAGAATGTCTGAAACATACCACGTCCTAACATAAAGCAATTCATGGCCAGCCATAGAGCATGATTTCCAAAATTACCTCGCAACACAAAATAGAGGCCAAAGAAAACAAATGTAGCCATCAGCATGGTATTGCGCATTAACCTGGATGCTGTTGCTCCAATATATACGCCATCCCATATAAATGATGCAAAACCTGTGATTGGTAAAATTATTAACCACGGCAGGTAAGTTAAAGCAACTTCTATTACATCCGATTGATTGGTGAAGAGCAATAAAAGGAATTTGCCCAGAATGCCGTATACGACTATAAAGATAAACGCAAAGGTTAATCCCCATGCAAACAAGTGACGTACGGCCTTTTTAGCTTTTACCAGGTTTTGCCCGCCGGTAAATTTACCAACGAGTGCTTCAGCGGCATAAGCAAATC
>DIYS01000167.1 GCA_002429115.1 Saccharicrinis sp. UBA6048
TTAGTGACTCAATATTCAAAACAACTGGAAGAGAAAGAGGTTACGATCGATTGGCAGATTGAAAATGATATCGTAGAAACCGATTACGCCATTCTGGAGAAAGTAATTTCCAACTTATTGTCCAATGCCATCAAATTTACCGATGAAGAAACGACGATAACGATTGCTTCCATCCAATCGAATGAACAGTCAGAAATTAGTATAAGCGATGAAGGGCCTGGCATACCTCAGGACAAAATTGCAGGGCTATTCGCCAAGTATAAAAAGTTGGAAGATGGTCAGAATAAACCTTCTACAGGACTTGGGCTATACATCGTAAAGCGCTACATTGATGCATTAGACGGCTCAATTACCTGCGAGAGCATTCTAAATAAGGGAACAACCTTTAAAATCAGCTTGCCAAAGTAAAATATGGCAGTATTTTTGATGCTTCATTGATCAAAAATTATTGAATATGTTATTACTAATATTTGCTTTTTTTGCAATTACAAGTTGGATAGTGAGTTCCAGATTAAAGAGTAAATTCAAAGCTTACTCTAAAATACCGATCAATTATGGAATGACAGGGCGTGAGGTAGCTGAAAAAATGCTGCGTCAGAATGGCCTGATGAATGTACAAATCAATTGTGTTCAGGGGCAGTTAAGCGATCATTACAATCCGGCCAACAGAACAGTTAATCTTAGTCCCGAGGTTTATAATGGACGCAGTGTGGCTTCTGCAGCTGTGGCAGCACACGAAACAGGCCACGCTATACAGCATGCAAATAGTTATGCCTTACTACAGTTCAGATCTGCTTTAGTTCCGTTGCAAAATGTGAGTGCTAAGATTATGAACGTTATTTTTATAGCAATGATTTTCGGGGCTTTTGCTTTTGAAAATTATCTACATTATACTGTGGCATTGCAGATCATTATTGCTTGTTACACCGTTTTTACACTTTTTGCATTTATCACATTGCCAGTGGAGATTGATGCCAGCCGACGAGCGTTAGCATGGCTAAATACTTCAGGTATTACAACACACGAAACGCATGATAAGGCGAAGGATGCACTTAAGTGGGCAGCATACACCTACGTGGTTGTAGCTCTCTCCTCATTGGCAACATTGCTTTACTATGTTATGATGTTTGCCGGTAGTAGAGATTAACTCTTTAGCATTAAAATATTGAAAGTGGAACTTTATCTGAGGTTCCACTTTTTTTATTGGTGATAGTAATTGTAGTCCTTTAGTACTGTATTCAAGAACTCCTTAGAAGGTTGCTGAGTGTCAATGTTCATCTTTTTAACAACCACTTCTTTTGTCTTTAATACCAGCGGATGTGGAGCGCCAATATTGTTATATGAATTATCTTTTGATGAAATTAATAACACCTCCTTAATCGTTTGCATATCTGTATCTGACAACAAACTCACTTCCGGATAATGAGGCTCGTAACCTTCCTCAATCTCAACATAGGCAGTGCTTGATAAGCTGCCTTTGGGATTTATCTTCAGTACGGCAGTTTTTGCAGCAATATCACCAACACGTTGTCCTTTGCCACCAAGAATTACGGTTAGCACGGCACAAACGCCGTAGGTCATCATTATATCAACAATGCGGAACACCCAACGAATAAAACATGCTCCAAAATTTAGCTCTCCTCCATCAATCTTCACAACGCGTATTTTCATCACCATCTTACCAAAGGTTTGGCCGCTCAAAAACAAATCGCTTAAGAGATTATAAAAAATGACTGGTAAGCCGATCAATACAAGTATCCATTCATTAGATTCGCCACCTCCAATTCCTAAAATCAGAATTAGGATAATATAGTAAGCTGCTTTAATAAATCCGTCAATTAAATTCGCCAGTATACGATCGCCTACACTAGCTAATTGATAATCAATGTCTACGTTCTGTGTGGTGGTTACACTTAACTTTTCCATATTGATATAAGAAAACTGGATTTTGGTGTAATAGATACTCAAAAGTAGCAAAATATGTTTTTTATGTGTGAAAAAATTCATTTATTCGTAATGCTCATGCACCAATCCTATGAAGGAAATTACTTTTATAAATAGGAATAAAGCTCGATGGGAGAAGTTTGAACAACAACTCAAAAAGCCTTCATCCATTGACCCTGACAGTTTGGCGGATCAATTCATTCAATTGACGGATGATTTGGCCTTCGCTCGTACTTTTTATCCCAGATCGCACACTTTAGCTTATCTGAATAGCTTATCGCAAAAAACGCATCAGGAGCTTTATCGTAATAAAAGAGAAAAAGGTAGTCGCATACCATCTTTTATTAAAACAGAATTGCCGCTTGTGTTAAGATCGGCCCGGCCATATTTTCTTATTTCGTTCATTGTTTTTATGGCTGCATGGACCATTGGCGTTGCTTCGGCCTTAAATGACAATAACTTTGTTAGAATCATCTTAGGCGATCAATATGTAAATATGACGCTTAATAATATTGAGAAAGGTGATCCTATGGCGGTTTACGGTAATACTTCAGAGCTGCCTATGTTCCTGCATATTACCATGAATAATGTTCTTGTATCATTTGTAGTATTTCTATTTGGTTTACTGACGCCATTGGGAAGCATCTATCAGCTCTTCAGAAATGGAATAATGGTCGGCGCTTTTCAGGCATTTTTTTACCAGAAGAATTTATTAGGTGTATCTACACTGGCCATTATGATTCATGGAACGCTTGAGTTATCAGCCATTGTGTTAGCTGGAGGAGCCGGAATAATTCTTGGTAAGTATTTTATTTTCCCGGGCTCATATCCACGAAAAGAATCCTTTGTGTATGGCGTAAAAAAGGGAATCAAAATCATGATTGGTCTCGTACCGGTTTTTATTGTGGCCGGATTTTTAGAAGGATTCGTTATATAATCGCAAATTTCAAATGTCCGCTTTTTCAATTTGAAATGTACACAAAAAGTAATAAAATATAATTGTAATAAAAGCAGCTCTAAAGGCTGCTTTTATCATGTCATCGTGCTTTCCTCAAAATTCACCACACCACTACAATCACTCACATACGCAGGCTTATACAGCATCACATCAGTATAACCGGCATTGTGGTTCACTCGTACCGGCATATCGTATTGAATGGCTCCTTTGAATGGATTGGTGGCCTCCAGGTTCTTTGCAAGCCACTGGCAGAGCTCTAATATGCTTGATTTATCAGAAGTGAAATATACATATGGATGCTCTTTGAGTACATTGAGCACGTCAAGGTAATCAGCCAGGCGCCAATAGTTTTTGTATGTACCAACCTCAGTTGATAAGTACGGTGGGTCAACAAAGAACACCACATTATCCACATCCTTGTATTTATTGAAAAGCTCTTTATAGTCGTACTTCACAATTTGTAAACCATCTAAATAGCCGGTGACGTTGTAACCTGACTTACGCACACAATTGTACATGGTTGACTTTTCAAGCTCCTGAATGTTTAGCGCGTACTTCATGCTGAATAGCAGCGACGATGACAGCGTAATGTAATCGACAAAGCCTTTGGCCTCTTCTTCCTTGATATAGTCGATAATTGACCACTTAATATCATTAGGCAGCTTCTTATCCTCCGGACATCCAGCAACCAACTCACGGATGCGTACAAGCATGCGGTTTGTTTTATCTACATGCAAGAGGCGGCGGTGATAATCATCAAAATCGTTATAAACTACCTGGGCATCCGGGCGGGCGTTTTTAGCGGTGTGAGACAAAAGGCCACTACCTCCAAACAGGTCGATAAATACTTTGGTGTTTTCAAACTCGTTTAAAGCTGTTTTAAAGTGCGTTAAAAAGCGCCGCTTTTGTCCCATAAATGGAAGTGGCGCACTTGTGTAAGGTTTCTT
>DIYS01000079.1 GCA_002429115.1 Saccharicrinis sp. UBA6048
CTATCTGGAGAATAATATTGAAAACATGCAGCGGGTGCGGGTGTCTGCGTCCAGCCGACGTCCGGAGATACACCTTGGGATGGATGCCTACCTGATGGGACTGTTTAATATTTCACCTCAGAATGTGGTGAGTGAGTTATCTTCATTTAGCTCGGAAGTATCGTCAGGTGGTACGCTTAAGGTAGATAACGAAAGCTATGACATCCTTATGAAGACGGTGGAAGATGATCGTTTGAGTGATGTGCCACCCAAAACAATGACCGACCTTGAAAAGCTGAATATCACCAATAACCAGGGGTCAATAGTTCCACTAAGAGATTTCTCAGATATTAATTATGCCTCCGGACGATCCGAAACACAACGTATCAATCAGGAAAAACAGATAGAAATTACTTATAGCTTTACAGATGAAGTAAACGATTCGAAAGAACTATTGGAAGCAGCACGCGCCCAAGTGGATGAATTAGTGGCAGCAGTGCCTGTTTCATCCAGTGTATCGCTTAAGGTGATACACGAAGAGGATATGTTTGCCGAATTCAAGTTCTTGGGACTCGTTGGCTTACTATTGGTCTTTATGATTCTCGCCTCTGTGTTCGAATCATTAACAGCGCCGGTTATTATCTTGTTCTCGGTTCCCCTGGCAGCTATCGGTTCGTTATTGGCCTTAGTGCTAACAGGTAACTCTTTATTGAATCTGAATACTATGATTGGCTTTCTGATCCTGCTGGGTGTAGTAGTCAACAATGGAATATTACTTATTGACTATTCGCGTCAGCTTCGGCGTGAAGGAACCGGCCATGCACGGGCACTTATATTAGCAGGTATATCGCGTATCCGCCCCATCTCAATAACAGCATTAACAACCATTATTGCCATGCTACCATTGGCTTTGGGCGATTCTGAATATGTTGGCGTGTTGGGGGCTCCATTTGCCATTACTGTGGTTGGCGGTTTAAGTTTCAGCACCTTGCTGACCTTGGTTTTCATGCCTACGTTTGCCTTTGGTCTTGAAACTGCCTTAACATGGATCCGAGAATTAAAGCTATGGGTGAAGCTTATTATTTACCTTGGCTGGACGGGCGCTTTTGCCTTGGTTTACTTTTTCTTCGATTCGTCGTTTGCATGGCAGATGCTATATGGCGTGCTTATCATCTGTGGTATTCCTACCATTGTGTATTTTATAATGTCATCACTTCGAATGGCAAATACGCACTTGATTAATTCGGATGAGCCAATATATATAACCGTTCGAAACCTGGTAAAGGTATATGACCGTGACACTCAGTTTGTGCGTGAGCTTAAGTCGCGACGCAAGAAACAAGCAGAAATTATTAAGCATAAAAAGATATCAGATATTGAATTTATCAAGCAACTTGTTTGGCAAATTCCTTTACTGGCATTCGCCATCTATTTTACTTGGTGGTACCTCGATTCAACGTTCTGGGGGTTGGTCTTCTCAATTTCCAACTACTTCCTAATACGTAACCTATATAATCAATGGGCACTGTACTTTTTCCGCCAGAAGACGGATAAGCAACTTCAACTATTGGATCACCGGATATATCAATCGCTTAAGTTTATCTATCCAGCTGTAGCAATGTCGCTATTGGCCATCATGTGGAAAGCAACAATTTTAGCCATCGTATTTGCAGTGCTGTGGTATGCATTACTTGGTTTGTTACACTCTGGCAAAAAACTGAAAGATCCGCAATTACAGATTGAACGCATAACAGGTCGTTTTGCGGGATTAAAGCGATCTTACTTTAGAATAGTGCGTACACTCCCATTCATTGGTAAGCAAAAGACACCTTTTAAAGCTTTAAAGGGTATTTCACTGGAATTTAAAACCGGCATGATCGGATTACTGGGTCCAAATGGAGCAGGAAAAACCACCTTGATGCGTATCATTTGTGGCATTCTGGATCAAAGCTATGGTAAAGTGTACATCAACGGTTTTGACACAGCTGAAAAACGAGAAGAGTTGCAGGGATTGATTGGTTATCTGCCACAGGAATTCGGCACTTATGAAAATATGACCGCTTATGAATTCCTCGATTATCAAGCCATCATCAGAGGTATTACAGAATTTGACACCCGGACAGAGCGTTTGGAATATGTACTGACATCCGTTCATATGTGGGAGCGTAAAGATGATAAGATTGGTTCTTTTTCAGGAGGTATGAAACAGCGCATCGGAATTGCAATGATACTATTGCATCTGCCACGTATTTTGGTGGTTGACGAGCCAACTGCAGGCCTTGACCCCCGCGAGCGCATCCGTTTCCGTAACTTATTGGTGGAGCTTAGTCGTGAGCGTATCGTATTATTCTCCACACATATTATCGAAGATATTTCAAGTTCCTGTAACCAGGTGGCAGTAATGAGTCGTGGCGATTTAAAATACTGGGGCGTACCAAATGAAATGATCAATATAGCTAAGGATCGTGTATGGCAATTTGACATTGATGCCAATGATTTTGAAACGATCAACCAACAGCATGTGGTGGTACATCATATGCGCGATGGACAACGCATCCGGGTACGATGCCTTGCAGAAAGCCAACCTATCGAAGGTGCTGTTAAAGTTGACGCAGTACTTGAAGATGCCTACATCTGGCTATTAAAAAACAATATTAAGAAGCATGCTTAAACCACTATCAAATATAAATAATACCAGCTTTGGCCTGATGCTGAAGTTTATTCGCTATAATCTTAAAATAGTATTCGGCAATAAGTTTATTTACTTTATGGGAGCCTCACTGATATTTTATCTACTGATAACATCCATTAGTTTGTTTGCAGCCGATTCTGTCAGTGTCGAGGCCGTTTATTACCAGCTTCTGTTTCCGGCATTTTTGCTCATCTTCTTCCCTACTGCTTATGGGATTCAAAACGATGAAGATGCTCGGATTATTGAAATTATATTTGGGATACCAAACTACCGATACAAAGTATGGCTGGTGCGATTACTTATGTCCTTCTTTATGGTGTTCTGGTTTATCTTTCTGATGGCCAATCTCAGCAGCCTCATACTTATTAATGTACCTGTCTGGGAGATGACGTTGCGTTTGATGATCCCAGTTTCACTATTTGGGATGTTGGGCTTCTTCTTTAGCACAGTGGTAAAAAATGGCAATGGAACGGCTGTGATCGTTGTTATTATCGGGCTGCTTGTTTGGTTATTTACCGAATTATTAGAAACCAGTCCGTGGAATATCTTTTTAAATCCGTTTGAACTACCGGGTGATATGAGTGAAGCTGTATGGCAAAGTGTGATTGACAAACATATGCGCACCTGGCTTATAACAGGATTAGTAGCCGGATTGTGGGGGTTGCTTAATCTGCAGCAACGGGAGAAGTTTGTGAAGTAGGTGAAATACCAATGGAGTAACACCTAATAGCCATTTGGAAACCACCAATCCGCTTAGTGCTTTAATTGCACTTAGCGGGTTTCGCCGACTTATCCCGTTTAGTACTAGGATCAATGATTTAACCAATCTTTAAACGCGCCAGCTTTGGCACGACTAATCATTATTTTATCATTTAAATTATTAACAAGTTTCACGATTAGCTTACCGCTAAAATACGTTTCAAACTTCTCAACTGCATCCACATTAACAATGGTTTGGCGGTTGGTTCTGAAGAACATTTCCGGGTCGAGTTCTTCTTCCAGCTTGTCCAATGATTGGCTTAAAATATGCTGGCGCCCATCATAAGACACCGCAAATGTAACACGTGCATCAAAATAGAAATAGGCGATATCTTCCACCTTAAGTTTAAAAAATGATTCACGTTTTGAAATAAGGAAGCGCTTACGATAGCCTCCCTGTGTTTTCATTATTGAGCGCGCCAACTCCTGGTAATCAATATCACCAGTCTTTTTCTTTTCTTCCGCCTCATGCAAGTGTAAAGTAAAGTCGATCGCCATTTCAAACTTACCAATCGCTCTTTCCAGATCTTCCTCTTTAATTGGTTTTAAGAGATAATCGATACTATTAAGGTTAAATGCTTTAAGCGCATGTTCGTTATAGGCCGTCGTAAAAATAATACCACTTTCCTTGACCTCAACCTGATCAAAAATTGAGAAGCAATTACCATCAGCCAATTCAATATCAAGAAATATAATGTGAGGATGTGTATGTGTTTGCAAATAGTCAACTGTTTCACTAACACTCTGAAGCATGGCATCTACTTTCCATTCAGGTCGCATCTCGGTAATCATATCGCGAAGCATCTCTGCACTATGAATCTCGTCCTCAACTATTATCAGATTTATCTCCATGGTAATATATTTAGATAATTCTACTTTTTAACATCTTTAATTAGCGGTAATTCAACTCTAAACTCATTCTCGGTATGTATAATCTTCACCTCCTGATCGGTTAAGATCTTATAACGCTCTTTTAAGTTACTCAATCCTGTATTTGTCGAATAGGTTGCATGCTTAGCATTGATATTATTGGCTACAATAATCTTGTTATCCTCAGTGTAAACATTAAGTTTCAATGGCGTTAATTTGGTCGCCACATTGTGCTTAATCGCATTTTCGACCAGTAGCTGCATACTCAGCGGAGGTAAATGATGGTCGAAGTATTTCTCTTCAATTTTGTGCTCTACAATCAGTCCATCGCGCAGACGTTCTTTATGTAATGAACCATAAGCCCTGAGAAAATTCAGTTCATCTTCGAAGCGAATGGAAGTATGCTTGTTACTTTGCAAAACATAGCGGTAAACATCGGAAAAATTAATGGCAAAGCGAATGGCCGCCTCTTTGTCTTGTCGGATAATGGCAATTAAGGTACTTAGGTTATTGAAGAGGAAGTGAGGGTTCACCTGATCCTGCAAAGCACGATAATCCTGTTTAAGCTTATCCTGCTTGAGGCCTTCATTCTCCAACAATACCTGGCTCAGGCTTTGGTGATAATTATATGAAAAAAGAATAACCACATAGATGATAACAAACAAGATTGAAATTACGATACTAACATTGTAATTCAACTCGGTCAGTGGTTTATCATCTTCAATCAATGGCTTAAATAGATGTGCCATCCAGATGGCTATTACAAACCAAATAGCTGAAAACACAATTAACAATACTATTCTTTGCCGCGTATGGGTATGCCATGGATGCTTGCAGCTAATAAGTTTATTAAACGCAAATATGCCTTCGCTGATAAATACAAACAACCATATCGAAAACACAAACCCTGACCAATTATTGGGTTCACCCGCAAAAAGTGTGTTAGTTAATAGCAAATAATACGCAGTACCAATCACTATTTCAAACAATAGCCGTGTTTTGGTATTAATAAATACAATTGGCGAACTTGTCAGTCCTCTTTGCCTTGCTTCAAGATAGCATTGTTTAATATCCCTCATATGAATCCGTTTAAATAACTCCCGTCTGCACTTCCTATCTTACTTCACTATATTTTAAACTGCCCTAAAGGTAGTGACTCATATTAATTTATTAAAATGAGTCACTACTTGGAGAAACATTATTGAACATTTAACGACGTTAATTCGCTATTCAACTGTCCAATACCTTTATAATAAGCGGCTTTAGAAACTTCGTATGCTGCCAGTGCAGTTAATAAGGAGCCATGAGCACTCAACCAGGCTGCCTGTGCGTTTAATACATCCGTTGTTGTATTTAAGCCAGCTTCAAAACTAATTGTCACCTCCGACAAGGACTCTTCAGCCTCATCCTTGCTCTTTTTTGCCAAAATGATGGCTTCATAAGCTTCATTCACCTGGATAATGTATTGTTGCACTTCCAGCTGCACCAACTCTTTCGTATCTTCTAATTGTAATTCTGCCTGTTGAATACGTAATTTCGCGGCCTCTTTTTTATGTTTTTTCTCACGCCAATGTACTAACGGAATTGATAATTGAGCTGAAAGTTGTGTCATTGTTTGCCCATCGGCCAAATCAGCAAGTTCGGTATATCCGTAACTCACCTGTCCGCCCAACTGTGGCTTGTATGCACTCATATCTGTTTTCTTTTGCAACTCAGATATAGCCACTTGACCGCTAAGCATCTTCAATTCGTTACGATTGGTGAGTGCCTGCTCAAGGCTATTACTCATTAGTATCATCGACGGGTTAAAATCTAATGAATCGGTCACTTCAATTGGCGTGTTTAAGTCAAGTCCAACAATCTGACACAAATTCATTTTCATAATGGTTAAAGCATTTTCTGCCCTCATCAGGCTGAGCTGAGCTTCATTTTTTTGCACGGTTACAATGAGCTGTTCGCTCCTGGGTGAAAGACCAAGCTCATACATATCTTTCATCTGCTGCTCCAGTGAATCAAGCATCTCATAGTATTTCTTAGCTACATTCAGCTGTTCTTTAAAGGCCACCAGATTCCAATAGGAATTGTCTGTATTATAAATTACCTGATCTACTTCAAGCTGGTACGACTGCTCTGCTATATTCACGCCTTTATCAGCCATCTGGTTGGCATAGCGAATTTGCCCACCCATATACACAGGCACCTGCATGGCCACCTGACCTTGGTATAGCTTGATGTCATTGGCCAGGCTCATACCCGGAAAGCTCACCATATCACCCGTTTGGTTGCCATTACCATCATGAACAGGTATTGATACTGCCGGAATGGTAATGTCTGTATTTGGTATATACATGGCTGTGGCACTTCCGTCCACCTTGGGCAGATAAGCGGTACGGGCTTCTTTGCGTTGCGCCTCTGCTTCGAAGTGCTTCAACTTGGCCGACTTTAAGGTTTTATTATACTCGAGTGCCATCTGACGGCTTTCCTGTAACGATAACTTGTGTTGTGCCGTTGCATTTAAGCCGATTAATAAGCAGAATGTCAATATTATATGTCTCATTTTCTTTAATATTTTAAGTTCGTAAGAAAGAACTCAAAGCTTCTATATTGTCATGGATTTTGAGTATAGAGCCGATCCTCTAAGCACATTCAGACCGGCTCTTAATACTAACCTATACATGAAAAAAATCCTACTCTATAACTTCTTTACTCTCATTTGCACAACTCAATGACTTCGTATCTACTTTATACATTACCGCATACAAAACAGGTATAACGATCAAAGTAATAACTGTACCTACCAGCAGTCCGAACATGATAGAAATAGCCATGGTTTGGAACATCGGATCAAAGGCCAGTGGCAACATACCTAGTATAGTCGTTAAGGAAGCCATCATTACAGGTCGCACCCTTGAGAGTGTTGAATCAATAATAGCCTGTAACTTATCTTTACCGGCGCCAACCTGTATATTAATTTCATCCAGCAAGACAACTGCGTTTTTAATCATCATACCCATCAAACCAAGTGTTCCAATGATTGAGAAGAAAGTAAAATACACACCCGTAATTAACGTTCCCAAAATCACACCTATAAATGCCAATGGCATAATGGCAAAGATGATCATTGGCTGACGGAAATTATTAAACAGTCCTATGATAATGATGATCATCAGTAACACAGCTAAAGGCAGATTTTCACCTAATCCTTCGTTGGCTTCGTTACTGCTCTTGTAGTCACCCAGCCACTCCAGTTTATAACCATCCGGTAGTGGTATAGCATCAATATCGTCTTTGATCTGTGCCAACAACTCTGGAGGTGCCACACCAAATACAGGATCGCACTGCGCTTTAATGGCACGCTGATTATTATAACGGCGAATCATTCCGCTCTCCCAGCTTACATCAATAGAATCGACCAATTGACTCAAAGCCACACTTTCGGGCAGGCCTGACCATACAGGAACAGAAGCCAGCTGATTGATATTCTTTTCAATAGTGTTTTGCAGTTTCAGCATGACCGGCAACTGGTATTGACCATCGTAAAATACTCCTACGGGTAGTCCACTTGAAGCTACAGCCAAGGCATTCGATACATCGGCACGACTAACCATCAGCTCCCTTGCCTTATCCTGCGAATAAACCGGGTTTAATACTTTAACCTCATTTCTCCAGTTATTGGTTACAAAGGCGGCTTTTGGTTCATCACGCATCACAGCACAAGCCTGCTCTGCCAGTTCGCGCAGTACCGTTTCATCCGGGCCGGTAAATTTGGCTTCAATTTTAAAATCACCTCCAATGGCAAGATAATCCCTGGTACGAGCAAAAGCCTGTGGGTAATTTTCACTAACAAAAGTCTGCAATCTCTGACTAACGTCGTTACGTTCCTCTGAAGAATTAACGGTGATAATCAACTCACCATAACTCAAACTTAAACCGTTCATTGGGCGCATAAGTGTGTAACGAGCCGGCGTACTGCCTAAACCTGTGACCACTGTTTTAACATTATCCCACGAGCTCACCTCGTTTTGTATCTGATTCAGATCGATTTCTACCTGGCTGATATCTCTTCCTTCCGGCAAACGATATTCCAATATAAATTGATCGTACTCGGCACCCGGGAAGAAATTCTGTTTGACAAAACGGAATGACCAGAATGACATCACCAAAACAATCGTTGTCCCAATCACAAATAAGGACTTGTGCCATAATGCAAACTTGACAAACTTGCCAAATACCTGATAAAATTTACCTGCGTACGGATCATGCTCAGTGTCATCGCCTCCTTTCTTATCACGCTTTTTATAAAAGTACTGGGCATGAAAAGGCGTTTGAATCATTGCCAATATCCAACTTACAAAAAGGGATATGGCCAGTACATAAAACAATGGACGCAAGAACTCACCGGCACCCGTACTGTTAAAAGCCAAAGGCATAAATGCCAGAATAGCAACCAGGGTAGCTCCTAACAATGGCATGGCAGATTTGATAGCCGTATTGATAAATGCTTTTTTGCGCTCAACACCTTTATCCAGATCAATTAAAATACCATCAGCTATAACAATGGCATTATCAACCAGCATACCCATTGCAATAATAATGGCAGCCAGTGATACACGGTGTAATTCAATGCCCATGCCCGACATAACGATAAAGGTCGTCAGTATGGTAAAGATCAATCCGCTGGCAATTAATAAGCCGGCACGCATACCCATCGCCAATAATAATACGGCGATTACTATCACAATCGACTCAATAAGATTCACCATAAAGTCGTTAATGGAGTCACTCACATTATTATGCTGATAGAATATCTTGTGGCATTCGATACCAACTGGTAAATCGGCTTGTAATTCAGCCAGACGTTGCTCAATCGCCTCGCCCAGTACAATCACATTACCTCCTTTTTCCATTGAGATGGCCAGACTGATGGCTTCATTGCCATTAAACTTGAGCTTTTGCATCGCCGGCACATAAAACTCACGCTCTACAGTAGCAATCTGCCCTAAGCGGTAACGACCGCCATTTTGCAACTTTACTTCAAAATTGCGAATCTCCTCCAGGTCTTTGAACTTATTTCCAATGTCAATGCGGATGCGCTCACTTCCGGTTACAAAGGTTCCCGGATTAACAATAACACCCTGATCGTTGAAGGATTGGAAAATCAGCATCGGGTTAATGCCTAGGGATGCAAAATATTCATTGTCGAAGGTAATATTGATGACCTCGGTACGCTTTCCAAAGGTTTCAATCCGCTTAACGCCATCAACCAACAGAAGCTCCTGCTTTACATGATCGACATAATCCTGAAACTCTTTGTAGTTGTAGCCGTCGTTTGAAATGGCAAGAAATATCCCCGACACATCACCAAAATCATCATTCACAATTGGCTCATCGGCACCTTCGGGCAAATTCCCTTTGACATCATTGATTTTACGGCGCAAATGATCCCATAACTGTGGTAACTCATGGGTTTTGGTACCAGACTCAATATTAATGGTAATTTCTGATAGTCCGGCGATTGAGCGTGACTCGATAAAATCAATATTTTCGAGACGCTGTATTTGTTCTTCAAGCACGTCGGTCACTTCCCTGTCCACCTCATCGGCCGATGCACCCGGGTAGGTTGTAATGACTACTGCTGCCTTAACAGGTATCTCAGGGTCTTCCAGTTTTCCCATTGAGTTAAAGGAGATCAATCCTCCTAATACAAGGGCAACAAATGTGAAGCTCAAAAATGCTTTTTGAGTTAATATCTTTTCTAACATGTTTGTTTCGAGCTTTTTATTAACTATTCTGAAGAATTCTAACTTCCTGATTATCTACCAGACTATGAACGCCTGCAGTCACAACAAACTCATCACCTTTAAGTCCTGAAATTATTGAAACCATGCCCTGATTTTCAATATTCTGAATATTCACGGCTGTACGCTGTACGTTCGATTCTGATTGATTGTAAACCCAAACGAAGGTTTCGCCATTATTGGCAAACACCGCTTCAACAGGCAAAACAATGGCATGCTCGTTATTGGTATTTAGCTTGATGCGCACTTTGACGGACATACCAGGCTTTAGCTCCTTTTGAGCCGGATCATTCACCACCAATCGAACATCGTACATGTCGTTACCATTGGCTTTTTCATTGACTGATAATACCTCGACCGGCACATTATAGGCATTGGCATTGGCAACATCAATGGTGATCGCATCAAAATTCTTTGCCTGATTTACTTTGCTTTCCGGCAAGCTAAATGCAACCTCAAGATGGCTTACATCCAGTAATGCAAAAATTGGCTGACCAGGTGCCACATTCTCAAAATTGCTGATCTTTTTACGGTAAACAAAACCATCAAAAGGCGCTCTTAATTCAGTATCATCAAGTGCATTCTGCGCTGATTCATACGCACTTTTTGCAGCCGTATAACCAGCTTCCAGTTGCTCCAAGGTATTAACCGGCAACTTATTCTTTTTATACAACTCATTATATCGGGCATACTCCCCTTTAACCTGCTCATATTTTGCTTTGGTCGTTTGAAGCTGGATTTTGTAATCGCGCGGATCAATTCGGGCAATCACCTGATTTTTGCGTACATAATCTCCCTCATCCACCAACATATTGTATACCTGACCAGCTACTTTAAAAGCGGCCTCTACCTCTTTTTTCTCCTTCAACTGCCCGTGAAAAATCAATTCTTTCGAGTTCTTCGCCTTACTCAGCTGTTCTACCTTTACAAATCGCTTCGTCGATTCTTTCGCCTCTTTTTCTGAGCTACAGCTTATCAAGCCCAGTCCAACAAAAAAAACAACCAGCAACTGTAATGCTTCTTTTTTCATGATAATTTGTGTTTATATTTCCTTTAGTATTTTGATCTAAGTCTTTCCAAATACAAAAATACCTGATGCCCAAGTACCTCTGCATTGTATTTGTATGAAACTGCAATTACCGTGTTTAAGGCGGTAAATCTTTCGAACAAATCTATTGAATATTCTATTTCAAGAGACAAAAAAACCTTGATTTCAATTAATCAAGGTCATTTTAATATTGTAAAGACGGATTATTTTGCAAATCGCATCCGGTATCTTGGCGCTACTTTTCCTTCCGCTATTTTATTCAATTTACCTTTAATAAGTCGCTTAGAGATGCCCGATAAATGATCGACATACAAAATGCCCTCTGTATGATCATATTCGTGCTGAATCACACGGGCATTGTAGCCGGAAAAAGTTTTTGTATGCTTATTAAAATTACGATCGTAGTATTCTATCTCGATGGCCCATGGACGTTCTACTTCGCCGCTTAAGTCAGGCAGACTCAGGCAACCTTCGTTATCCGACCACACTTCTTCCGATTCAGCAACAATCTGAGCATTGATAAACGTTTCTTTAATTGGTGCCTCATCTTCGAATAAATCTTCACGATCTTCATCGTTCATTCCTTCATGCACCTGGATGGTGTCCACCGTAAAAAGACGAATCGCTTTATTAACCTGTGGCGCAGCCAAACCAACACCACCTGCTTCGTACATGGTGTCCCACATATTATCAATCAAGGCCTCCAAGCCCTCATAGTCTTTATCGATTTCTTCACAAACCTTTCTCAGAACTTTGGTTCCATATGCTGTTATCGCTAATGCCATCGTCGCTTTTTTTATTTTCGCTGCAAAAATAGTCTTTTTAGGGTAAACCAAAATGATACCGAAAAGTTTATTTGGACAAATAAGGCACCTCGATGGAGTGCTGCCTATGTTGTTTAGCCGAAGGATTGCTGCTTGAATAGACCCTCGCTAAGCGAAGTTTGCAACTTCGTTTTCCAATAATGTAGTCAGCGACTACTTAATTAACTACGCTGTTTTATTATTACCTGTACTCATGGTTTATTTATTTTATTGAGTAGTTATAAACTACTGATTATATTCGACGAAGTTGCAAATTTTGCCGAACTGACCACAGGACTTATATTCCTTCTACATTTTTGCTTTTACTGCATTATAATAATTCTTTGCGTCTTCGTTACCTATACCCATCGAAACTTCCCAATCAGCGAGTGCAGCGGTAGTATCTTTTATCATGTACTTTGATACACCTCTATTAAGCAATATGCTTTCATCCAATCCCTTTATATCAATTGCTTTATCAAAGTCTGAAATTGACTTTTTAAACAAACTTAAGAATTGAAAAGAAATCCCTCTATTGGAATAAAACATCCAGTTATCAGCATCTAAGTTTATAGCATAATTGTAGTCAATTATTGACTCTTCATACAATTCCAGATTAGATTTTGCGAGACCTCTATTATTGAAAAAAATGCAACTGTACTATCAAGCGTTATCGCTGTATTAATATCATCAATTCCTAATTCATTATTACCCATAGAAGATAATAGTACTCCCCTATTATTGAATGCCATTGGAAAATCTGGATTTAACTCAATTGCCATGTTATAATCACTTATAGCCTTTTCAAAAGCGCTTATCTTCTCATACGAGTACCCCCTTTTATAATAGCATAGATAATTTGCATCATCTAGTTTCACAGCTTGATGATAATAGCTTAAAGCTTCGGTAAAATTTCCTTTATCAAATTCGGCGTCTCCCAGTTTTATAATTTCTTCTACATTTTGTCCACATGAGTAAAGCAGCAATACAGTCAATAAATAAAATAGTAGATTTCGTCCTTGTAGTTTTTTCATTTGGGGGTTATTTTATATTTATACCTCGCAATGCGAAGTTAAGTTCATCTAGGGATTAATTATCGCCACCATTGGAATAAAGAATACGATTATAACAACGGAAACAATAAGCAAAAGGAAGCGTTCTGATTTTTGCTGATTGGTTTCTTCAATCCACTTTTGTTTAAACGAATAGTATTTTCCTTTATATCTTTTGAAATTAATTCTAATAAATACAATTGCAAGAAATAGTAAACCAATTGCAAAATGAGTTGAGTATGCTTGAAAAACCTTATGACCAACTTTATTCAAGATCATTATTCCCATCACAATATCTACAATTAAAGTTAATTGCATTGCACTTAATACAAATATTGCCTTATCTCCATCTATTTTTCTCTTACGATAAAAAACAGTCAACCCTATAATAGAAATAATCAAAACAAGTAAAAACCTTATTAACTAAACTCATACACAATACCAGATTAACTAAATTACAATAAACCAATCCTTTCTGAGAGTATATCTGAAAACTGACATTAATTCAAATAGGTCGGCTACGGATAATAGTTATGTAAAGATAATATTTGAATTGAAAAAGCCTCACAGTCCTGTGTTATTTGGAACTGTGAGGCTTTGTATCTTGTGCAGGCCGGAGGCCTGGTTTAGCTCGACGTAGCGTAATGCTAACGATGAACAAGGTGCATCATTGTGAGGCATGTTTTTTCACGGTAAACCAAAACTCTGATCCTTCACCTGGCTGACTTACAACGCCTATTTCACCACCATTCTTTTCAGCAAACTCCTTGCAGATAATCAGTCCCAGTCCGGTACCTTTTTCGCCATCGGTGCCATCGCGTTTTATTTTCTTATCAATGCAGAAAAGGCATTCCTGATCTTCGGTATTGATACCAATGCCGGTATCTTTAATGGAAACAATCAACTTATCCAGGTCTTCCTTTACCTGATACTGTATGGTGCCATTGCTTGGTGTAAATTTAACCGCATTGCCTGTAAGGTTGCGAATAATGGTGTTAACGGTGTTTCTATCGCCAAATGCCATCACTTCTTCATTGGCCTTATTGACCAATGAAATGCTTTTTTTACTGGCGGCATTGGTGTATAGATTAATATTTTCCTGGATCAGGGCACTTAAATCAAAGCGATCAAATTTAAATTCAATTTTTCCCCGTTGCGATCGTGACCAGGTTAGCAGGTTTTCAAGCAGGTTATATATTTGCTTCACCGAACTGTTGATGCGCTTCACGCCTGCCCGCTTATCCTCATCATCGGCCATATCATAGGTGGTATCAAGCATATTACTGATCGACATTAAGCTGCTAAATGGATTTTTCAAGTCGTGGGAGATGATTGAAAAAAACTTGTCCTTGGTGATATTCATTTCTTTCAGGTGCTGCTCCGATTGCTGAAGACGATAATTTGTTTTTGCCATCTGTTCGTTGCGCCCTTTTAAGAGTTTATTCATTTTTATCTTTAACAGATACCGGTATACAAACAGTATCAGCATAATAATGAGGGTAATCTCCAGAAGAATAAACCAGGTTGTATACCAAAACGGCGACTTAATTGTAATACCTAAAACAGCAGGTGCTTTACTCCACACGCCATCGCTGTTGCTACTGATAACACGGAATTCGTACTTACCCGGTTTCACATTGGCAAATGATACAAAGTTTCGATGTCCCGCCTTATTCCACTTTTTATCC
This sequence comes from Saccharicrinis sp. UBA6048, assembly GCA_002429115.1. Classification (GTDB taxonomy): domain Bacteria; phylum Bacteroidota; class Bacteroidia; order Bacteroidales; family Marinilabiliaceae; genus Carboxylicivirga. The sequence continues at coordinate 14,690 of DIYS01000079.1, forward strand.
ATGGGCCATAGCTGGAAGGCATACCTGGTTTTTTCAGGAAAGATGTAATTTAATCCTGAATATTCAATGGCGAAAAATCGCTGGTCGTATTCTAAAGTAATATGCTTAGTGTAGCTTAAATTCTCCTCCAAAACAAAGGCACTATCTTGCGTTGCTCCTGAATCATTGGATGAAACCGTAGTAATTTCTTCGCCGAGTATATCCAAGCGCGTCAAGACTGGTGATCCAACAAATTGATCTTCACTTATATTTTCTGTATCAAGCACATTTAGTCCATAAACCCCTCCAAAATAAAACTTGCCACTCTGCCCTTTATGAAATGCCCCACCGTTAAATTCATTACTCTGCAGCCCATCACTGATGTCGTAATTTCTGCACTTCTTCTTTATAGGGTCAAAGCAACAAATGCCGTTATTAGTGCTCATCCATAAGTTGCCATCCGCATCAGGAAGAATGCTGTAAATGACCTCATTGGGCAATCCATCTTTCACACCATACACATGGATGGAGTCGTTTGATTTATTGAGTACGTTTAACCCCTCATTCGTTCCGATCCAAACCTGGTCATTCGCATCTTCATATATTGAAAAAACAATGTTATTACTTAACCGCTTTCCTTCCTTGCCTGATGTGGTATAGTGAATAAATTCACCGGTTTTCGGATTCATTTTGTTTAAACCTCCCCCGTAGGTTCCAATCCACAATAGGCCTTCACGATCCTCAACAATACTTGCATATACAA
>DIYS01000266.1 GCA_002429115.1 Saccharicrinis sp. UBA6048
TTAAGGTAGAGCTCCTTAAACTGAGGCACTAAAGAACAGGCTTCTTCAATTCTTGTGAAACTTTTTTTTCATAATAAGCCATTATAAGGCCAATAGAACTTGCAAGTCAACGCACTTTAGCTACCTTTAGGTTTAGTGCAACACGCTGCCATAGCGCATTTCGGGATTCGAGTATTTTGGAAAGTCTGTAACTTCGTCAACCAGCGCCAAATCGCTGATTTGGCTTAGAATGAAAAGTTAAATCAAATACAACGCTTTGGCTCAGCTCAATTTGGAAAGATTGTAAGGATAAAAATCCCTCACGACGCCATGCAGCCAACCGTTAGAAGGTTAGCGAAAAAACTTGCAAAAGATTCTAATATGGTGTATATTTACATCACATCTAAAGCGAATTATCATGCCAAGACAAAGTATATCTTTTTCAAAACCAAATGATGAATGGTTAAAAGCACAAGTTGACAGTGAAGAGTATTCAAGTAAAAGCGAGCTTGTAAATGATTTAATCAGGCAAGCAAGAAAACAACAAGCACAAGTTGACTGGTTAAGAGCAAAGTTAGATAAAGCTGAGAAAAGTGGTTTTACTAATGACACAAAAGAAGATATTCTAAATCAATCAAAGTCATTACTTAATGGCGAATTATAGATTAAGCAACTCTGCGAAACAAGATTTAATTCGTATTCATCATTTTGGTGTTGAAAAGTTCGGAACTTCTCAAGCTGACAAATATTTCAAGACCTTTTTTGATTACTTCGAAATAATCGCCAAACGACCATTTGCCTTTGAGTCCGTAGACTACATAAAGCCTGGATATAGAAGGTGTGTTTGTGGCTCTGACAGCATTTATTATAGAATTAATGGCGGAGTTGTTGAAATAATGGCAATTGTTGGGATGCAAGACTTGAATAGTATTCTTTAATGTTACCAATACAACTACCTCCCTGCCAAATTATAAGGCCTTGTAACGCGTAACATGCTATCACATATCGGCATGGAGGGAGATGTTAACGTTTGCAAGGTACTACCTGTGAAATTTTACCCCATTGTGACGGTGTGCAGATGACTCCCTGCCAAATTTTAGGGTCTTGTAACGCGTCACATGCTATCAAATATCGGCATGGAGGGTGCTGTTAACCTTTGCAAGACATTACCTGTGAAATTTTACCCAATTGTAACGGTGTGCAGATGACTCCCTGGCAAATTTTAGGGTCTTGTAACGCGTAACATCCTATCAAATATCGGCATGGAGGGTGATGTTAACGTTTACAAGGCACCACCCGCCAAATTTTACCCCATTGTAACGGTGTGCAAGTGCCTCCCTGGCAAAATTTAGGGCCTTGTAACGCGTCACATGCTATCAAATATCGGCATGGAGGGTGCTGTTAACGTTTGCAAGACACTACCCGCGAAATTTTACCCTATTGTAACGGTGTGCAAGTGCCTCCCCGGCAAATTTTACCACTTTTCCCAATGCACATTGGATTCGTCCCATTTGTCTTTTGGTTTTTCCTGCCCCGTAGGGTAACCCACTACAATCACATTTAACGGAACAATTGATTCCGGTGCATTGAGCACTTTCTTCACATCATCCTCGCGTTCTTTGATTGGATGAACACCTGTCCATACGGCGCCTAAGCCCATACTTTCGGCCGCTAATAATATATTTTGCGAAGCTGCCGAGCAGTCCTGAACCCAATAGGCCTGCTCATTACCTTTCAGTGCTTTATCCATATCGCCACAAACCACAATGGCTGCACTCGCCTGTTTCAGCATCTTCGCATAAGGCAGTACAGCCGCCAGGCTATCGAGCATGCTGCGTTCACTGACCGCCACAAAGGCCCATGGCCGTTTATCAACAGCTGAAGGTGCTGCCATGCCGGCTTTTACCAATGCTGTTATCTGCTCCTTTGTTACCTTGCGATCGGTATAATGACGAACACTTTTCCGATTGTAAATGGTTGCCAATGTAGAATTGGCGTAATTAGTTGGTTGAAAATCCGGTTCCATATCGTCTATAAATAATTTATAAGCATCGCCAGGCCTGGCTAATCGCTGACCAAAACCATAGTAATAGTCGCCTCCGTAAATAACGGGATTAATCGCTTTAATATCCACCTGATCATTGTCATCCAGGTAACGATCATCCACTTTTGTATCAATTACTTTACCAATAAACTGCCTGTGCGAACCTAAATCGACGATTTCGGTCAACTCACATTCGATCACAATCGGAAACTCACCAACATAAGGTGCATTTACAAAGTCCCCCTTAACAGCAGTCAGATTGAGGGATTCAAATTTATTTTCATCGTGCCCAGAAATCCTTCCAACGTAATCCATATGTGCTACATTACGAGCCGATGGCACATTCACCGTAAATGCCTTTGTCGCCATGATATTATCATAGGTTTTGCATGCAGGACGAATAGATACACCAATACTCATAGGGCGGGAATTAACAATACCTGCCCAGGCAGCGGTCATAATGTTGGGTGTGCCATCTTCGCCATAGGAGCCGATAACCAAGGCTGGCTTGGGATGAATATGCCCTCGTGCTCCTACCGATCGCTTGGTGGTACTTCCTTGCTCAACCTGACTGATGAGCGTCTCAGTTGTTGTGTTCTCTTTGGACACTTCAGGTTTGTGTGTGCTTAGCTGATAGACCAATACAACGACAACTGCAGCTAATACTATATTTAATAATGTGGCTTTATTCTTCATGATAAGATGATTTACGATTTGACTTATGGGATGGAATACTATCAAGCAAACATCCCGTTGGGCATAATTGGCACCATGGACGGTTAAAAAACAAGGACAGGAGAATGATAACGCTTCCTGCAGACAGCATGATCCATGAGGCCACTTTGAATGAGAAGGCGATAAATGGCTCCAGATTCGACAATGGCAATGCAAAGCTCAGTATTAAACTGGTCCATATAAAGGTCAGGTAAATATTGCGCAATGTCAGTACCGAGATCTTAAGCTTTAGATTTCGTTTTTTAAACGGTGATGCTTTTGAAGCCAGCATCTGTAAGGCACCCATTGGGCATAGGTAGGTGCAGTAGTACTTTTTATGTCCGGCAATTGCCAGCACAATGGATATACCCAATATTAAAATCAGCTCCCAGTTACTTTGCCAGGGTAAGCCTTTTGTTAACCAGCTATGCAGCAATTCAAGACTTAGCATTTTCTTCAACCACAGACCCATCACCAAAACAACACCTATCAGGTAATAGCTATAGTATTTGCGAAAACGCTTGCCCAGCATCATGCTCAATGAAAGCACCAGCAATACAAGCATCAGCACCAGCTGGATAATTCGCACCATGGACAATGAAGTACGCTGTTGCTCGGCTTCCAGATAATTTGCCACCGAATATTGAAAAGTGCGGATAATTGCCGTACTGCTTTTGGTTGCACCCGATACAGCATCCACCTCAAGCGCCAGCAAGGTCGTATCCATTGCCAGTTGATCCCAGGTATTCAGCAATTTTTCTTCATAGACATGATTGATAAACTCATCTGTTTCGTTGTGCTTCAGCAGATGAGTTGAGATAATTTGCCTGTTTAAATCCAAAGCTATCAGCAAAGGAACGGTACCACTGTAACCCTGAAACCGGGCATCCAGCTCCTCAGAAATAAGCACATAACCCAATGGCTTATTATTACTATTGTATACGGCAAGGCTGTTATCGCTTTGTTTCGCGAACGATTCTGCTTTAGGAAAGACCTTCTGAATATCGGTCAGGTCGTATACAGGCGCTTCGTCGGCCTTTAACCACTCAAAGTCAGCCCCTCCTCTAATTGCCACAGCCAGTAATAAAAGAAAAATAACCAGGTAGCTGTAGATGCTACTGGTTCTGTTTGTGTGAGTCATACCTATTCATTTTGTCGGTACAAAAGTAAAAGATGCCATGCGCTCACACAACAAGCGATGTGTTAACACGATGTGAAAAGATTACTACCTGTTCTTTGCAATAAAGATTAAGCGTAAACAATCTGATTAAAAGGCTTGTTATTATCTTAATCAATGGTCACAATACTGTCAATTTTCTCAAATAGTTGAGCTTACTCCGAGCTCAATTGTATTATGTAAGAATTTACTAAATTTGAAAAAAAGAATATGCAAGGAATTTTAGAAAGCAATATCGAAAATCTACGAGCATTATGCCAGACTTTAAAAATTAAAAGGCTGTATGCATTTGGCTCGGCTGTGAAAGGTAATTTCACGGACGAAAGTGATATTGACTTCTTAATATCTTTTGCTGACAACCTTTCAATTGAGGAGTACACGCAAAACTATTTTGAATTTCAGTATAAGTTACGCGATTTGTTAAAGCGGGAAATAGACGTTGTTACTGAGCGGACTCTATCAAATCCTTATTTTATTGAAAGTATTAACGAATCGAAGAAGCTGATATATGAAGCGTGAAATAAAAAAGTACCTCTTTGATATTAATTGACCATCTCCCAAAAA